>JAFSTS010000238.1 GCA_017445685.1 Clostridia bacterium
CAACGCTGCCGACATCGAGAAAAATAAGGTCAGGGGAGATCTCGGAATAACCTATGATCTTGATGTGTTAAGACTGATCGACGCTTTCAGGAACATCGGTCTTATGGTCGAAAGCGTAGTTATGACGCGCTACCAGTCTCAGCCTGCGGCAGACGCTTTTTGTAAAAGATTGCAGGGACTTGGGATCAGAGTTTATCATCACTATACAATTGAAGGATACCCCTCGGATATTGATAAGATCGTCAGCGATGAAGGCTTTGGGCAGAACGAATATGTTGAAACTACGCGTTCGCTCGTTGTCATAACCGCACCCGGACCGGGAAGCGGAAAAATGGCGACCTGTCTGTCTCAGCTTTACCATGAGCATAAGAGAGGGATAAGCGCAGGTTATGCAAAATTTGAAACTTTCCCCATTTGGAATATTCCGCTTAAACACCCCATAAATCTTGCCTATGAAGCTGCAACTGCGGATTTGAACGATATCAACATGATAGATCCGTATCATCTTGAAGCATACGGCGAAACTACAGTCAACTACAACAGAGACGTAGAAATCTATCCCGTTCTTGCCGCAACATTTGAGCAGATATTCGGAACTTGTCCGTATAAATCTCCGACCGATATGGGCGTTAATATGGCGGGTAACTGTATAATTGACGATCAGGCTTGCCGTGACGCGTCAAGGCAGGAGATCATCAGGAGATTCTTTAACGAAAAATGTTCGCTTAAAAAGGGTCTCGGCAACGAAGAAAGCGTTGCAAAAATCAAGCTTATCATGAAGCAGTCGGGTATTTCTCTTGACGAAAGACCTGTCATCGAAGCAGCTCTTGCAAAGGCGGAACAGACAGGTCAGCCGGCAGTTGCAATTGAAATCGGTGAAGACAAGCTTGTTGTCGGCAAAACATCAACGCTTATGGGTGCAAGCGCGGCGGCGATGCTCAACGCATTGAAACAGCTTGCAGGCATTGACGATGAAATACATCTTATAGCTCCCGAGGTAATTGAGCCTGTCCAGAAGCTGAAGGTTGAATACATGGGCAATCACAATCCGAGGCTTCATGTAGACGAAGTGCTTATCGCTCTTTCCGTCTCTGCAGCAACTGATCCGCTTGCACAAAAAGCGATGGAACAGATACCAAAGCTTCGCGGAATGGAGGCTCACGCTTCTGTGATCCTGACTTCAAGAGACGAATCGCTTTTCAAAAAGTTTGGAATCAACATTACCTGCGAGCCGCAGTATCAGACAAAAAAACTCTACCACAAATAAGATGACTGCCGCATTTGGCGAAAAACATCAAAGCAAAAACCATCATAAAAATAAAAACAGACAAAAAACATCCGCAGCAAGCGTAAAAACCTGCTGAGGATCTTTGAACTTAAAATCATTTTTGCGTACAAATCTTATAGTAGTCAAAATAAATGCCGAGAATTTGAGACTTCTGTGTAATGGATTTTACGCCTTTATCGTTGATGCTAATTACCGTGCCGCCGTTAAAATTAAATCTGCCGCCTGAGTTCGTGCCGCATTTTGTGTTGTAAGTGAGCCTGACGCCGTTAAACATTACGGAGAAATTGTTCAGGTGATCATGTCCGCAGAAAACATATTTTGTAGTTTTGCTTTCGGAGATAACATCAAAGAATCCTCTCTGGATCACTTCGGCGTTTGGATAACCTCTCTCGCAGGCGATCGTTTCGTGAATTTCACCGTATGCGCCGTCGCCGATGATTTTACCTGTGATCTTTCCGATTTCAAGCTCATCTATCGCAAGCTGGTATTCGGGGATCGGAATGTGTTCAACGAGCGATATCTCGGCAGTGCCGTTTGTGTATTCGTTGATTCCGTTTGCCGCCCATTTAAACCACTGTATCTGGTTTTCCCAAACGGATGAATGGTGAGAATCCATCAGGATGAAGGATTCAACGATTTTTTCGCTTCCGTCTTCATTATCTTCTGCAACATTTATGATATAGTTGCCGACGCCCATCGAAGGATCGCCTTTTCTCATCAGGCAATGCTCACCGCTCATCATAACATCAGCAAGGTAATTGAGGTCGCAGTTACCCTCGTCATCATGATTGCCGAAAATAGGAGCCCATGGAATACCAAAGCTTTCGAACAGATCGGTTATTCTTCTGATGGAATGAACTGTAGAAGCCTTGCAGACATTGTCGCCGAGGACAAAGATCAGGTCAGGCTTTACTGTTTTAACGAGATGCTTTATGGTCGCAATTTCATTAAAAGATTCAACGATCTTTTTTGCCTCATAGTCTGCAAAGTGAATGTCGGAAATGTTGAGAACAACAAAATCTCTGTCTTTTTCTTTTTTGACCATAACTGTGTCGTTGATGTCAAAAACGTCATCTTTACTCCACGTATAGTCGCTGACTTCTCCGACGAATCTTGTTTGAGTGATCTCCTCTTCATTCTTATATGTGTCGATAAGTTCATTAAGGTTTGCAAGATTGGCAGATGACCCCATTGTGATTGTTGAGATCAATTCAATTAAAAACATAAAAAACGCAA
>JAFSTS010000239.1 GCA_017445685.1 Clostridia bacterium
CCGCAACACCGATCCCAGGAAACGAAAAGCTTGTCAGCAAGCTTATCAACGACCTCATGGGTCTTGGCGCAGAAGTTGTGTACGAGAAGATGTACGATGTTCATGTGTCCGGTCACGCCTGTCAGGAAGAGCAAAAGTTGCTGATGGGGCTTGTAAAGCCGAAATACTTTATTCCTGTTCACGGTGAAAGGAAACATCTTTCAAAGCACGCAATGCTTGCTCTAAGCATGGGAATAGATAAGAAAAATATTCTCATTGCCGAAAACGGCTTTACGGTAAATGTGTCCGAAGACAGGTTTGAGCTTTCCGATCCTATTGAGGCGGGTCAGGTTTTTGTTGACGGTTACGGAGTAGGCGATGTCGGAAATATCGTTTTGAAGGACAGAAAGAAACTGTCTCAGGACGGCATAATTGTTGTTGCAGTATCAATCAGCAAACAGTATTCCGAAATTGTTTCCGGTCCCGATATCGTTTCAAGGGGATTTGTCTTTGTAAAGGAATCGGAAGATCTGATGGACGAAGCGAAAACCGTTTCGGAAAAGGCGATTTATAATTGTCTTGACCGTGGCAACAGTGACTTTAATTCCCTGAAAAATAAAGTTCGTGAAGATGTTTCAAGGCTGATGTTTGAAAAAACGAAACGAAGCCCGATGGTACTGCCAATTTTCATGGAGGTATAAATGAAATCTCTCAAGTCAAGAAGAACGCTGTTTTTTTCGCTTCTTTTTATTGTTGCGTTCTGCTATTGCGGAGTTCTTTATTTTCTTTCATATAAAGCCTTGTCAATAATCTTTTTTGCGATAGTTGTCGTTATGGCTTGCGTCTATTTTTACCTCTATCGCCAGATGATCAACCATAGTGTTAGCCTGATAACAGGACTTGTTGATTTTTTAAAGGTTGAAGATAAAGAATCTCTTGATCAGCTTAATGTGCCTGCTGTGCTGCTGAACAGTGAGAATGTCCCTGTTTGGTTTAATAATAAATTTCTCAGTGAAGTTGCAGCCGGTTCTTCCGACCTTGAAAAAGAAATAGGAAAATATTTTCCGAAAGATTTATCAATTACTGATGGAAACAGCAACGCTGTTGTAGAATGTGATGATAAAATATTCTCAGTATATTCATCTCAAATCAACGGAAAAAAATCTGTCGGTCAGTTGATAATGTATTTTGATATAACCGACCTAAAAAAAGATTCCGATGAACTCAAAAAGATTAGACCGTCTGTTCTGATCGGCTTTTATGACAATCTTGACGAGATGTTTCAGGACTATTCCGAAAGTGAATTTGACGAGATAAAGGTCGGTGTTGATAAATTGGTCGACTCTTATTTAAAGGAGTATGGCTGTATTTCCAGAAAGATAGGTTCAGACAGGTTTTTTGCCATAGTTCATGAGAAAGATCTCGAAAGAATGGCAAACGACAAGTTTAATATTGTTGACAAAATAAAGGAAAACAAGTTTGGCTCAGCGTTTGGCGGAGTATCCCTGTCCATAGGAGTCGGTAAAGGTCAAAACCTTGTCGAATGTGAAAAGAATGCAAGGCAATCCCTTGACATGGCTCTCAGCCGCGGCGGCGATCAGGTCGCCGTTAAAAATGAAGATTCTTATGAGTTTTTCGGAGGCTTGTCAACAGGCAACTATAAAACCGACAAAGTGCGCTCAAGAGTCGTTGCTAACGGAATATTGCAGCTTTTCAATTTCTGCGATGAAGTTTTTATAGTTGGTCATAAATTTTCAGATATGGACAGCATAGGCGCGGCAGTTGGTTTGATAAGTGCTGCAAGACACCTGGGTAAAAACGCGTATATTGTTTGCAACAGGGAAACATCTCTTTCCAACAAGCTTATTGATCGTGTTATTTCTGTCGGCGGAAACAATATATTCATTGACGGCAAAAAAGCTGAAAGTTTGATGAACAGCAATTCTGTTTTGTTTGTTGTCGATACCCATAGAAAAGAAAGGCTTGAATATCCTGAGCTTCTTAACAAAACAGAGAATATCGTTATCATAGATCATCATAGAAAAGCTGTCGATTTTATTTCAAACGCTGTTATTTTTCATCATGATCCGAATGCTTCTTCTACTTGTGAAATGGTTGCCGAAATTTTACCGTATCTTCTTGAAGACAAAAA
>JAFSTS010000240.1 GCA_017445685.1 Clostridia bacterium
GAATAAACGCCGTCCGTGCTGCTTTCACCGATTGAGGATGAAGCGTAGACATAAGCGCATAGATTTTTTTCGCTGTGCGTTTCGATCAGAGAGCTTCTCGCCTTGACGGAATTGATGATCTCGGGAGACGAGCCGAGATTCAAAATCACATTTGCGCCTGCAAGACACATCATGCTTGAGGGTGAGACAGGAGATGAAATATCGTTTCCGATTTCAATGCCGATCGTCACATCGCCGGAAATTGCAAAAAGAATTTTGCCGAAAGGAACTTCCTGACCGAACAGCTCAATGCTTGTCAGAGTTGTATCGTTCAAAGATGAAAAATGACGCTTTTGAGTCGAGCCGTCGTGGTGGGCAATAAAAGTTTTAGCCGTAACACCGAGAAGCTTTCCTTTGTAGCAAACAGCCGCGCAGTCGAAAAGCTCAAACCCGATCCTGACGGGCAGACCGATGGCAAAAAGTGTTTCGGTTTCGGCTGTCTTTTCGAGCAGCCATTGAAGCGCGTCAAGACAGGCGTCTGTCAGCGCATTCTGCTTAAACAGATCTCCGCAGGTGCAGCCGCTGAGAAAAAGCTCAGGAAAGACTGCGACCTGGATATCCTTTGACGACGCCTCAATGAGAGAAAGAAAGGCGTTTTCGGCATTGATTTTCGGATCAGCGACGACAGTTTTCGGAGAAACTGCGCCGACTTTTAAAAAACCGTATTTTGACATTTGTATACCTCGTTGTGTTGTCAGTCTACTCTTGTTGCGTTTTCAAGCTTGATTTCGCCGACAAAGGGGACAGTGATCCCGCCGGTCATTGTGTCTCCGTTGATTTCGGCATGAAATTTCATTTTCATCGGTATCATACTGATTTTCAGCTCGCCTTCAAGACAGTTCCCGTTTTCCGTAACATTAGAGACGGTGTATTCAGGCATAGAAGTGTCGTCGTCAAGCGTTGCATGAAAATCATATTCGCCGTTTTTATCCTTTATCACGAGAGTGGCTGAGCCGGAATAAAATGTGTGATTGATTTTGCATTTCCAAGTGCCGAGTCCTATCATCTTACGCACTCTCCTTACCATATAAATTTGAGACAATTTTACCACTATGTAAAAGATATGTCAACAAATTTCGTTGACAACAGGCTTTAAAAAGTATAGAATAAAAACGACTGAAAGCAAGGGGTGAGAAAACATGATAGACATTCATTGCCACATTCTGCCGAACTTTGACGACGGCTCTCGAAGTATGTCGATGACGCTCGAAATGGGCAGACAGGCATACGAAAACAATGTCACAAAAATTGTATCGACTTCTCACTATTCCTGTACTCCGGAGGAAACGGGTTTTGCAAAAAAACGCGACGCGCTGATAGGGCAGGTCAGGGAAAGCTTTGCAAAAAATTCGATTGGCATCGAACTTTATCCCGGCGCGGAGGTTTATCTTAACGACAACATCTATTATGATTTTGAGCTGGAAAAGCTGACGATAAACAACACAAGATATATTTTGTGCGAGCTTAACTTTTTTGATTTGACTTTAAACAAGATCATGAGATATTTTGACGAGATAGTTTCCAGAAAGCTTGTGCCGATCCTTGCGCATCCCGAAAGGTACGAATTTTTTCAGCAGGACTATTCTCTTGTCAATCAGCTTGCGGATATGGGCACGCTTTTTCAGGTGAATATGACTTCTCTTGCAGGCATAGACAGCGACGAAAGTTATCGTCTGGCTTCAAAAATGGTTGAAAGCGGCATGGCGTCTTTTCTTGCTACAGACGCGCATTCAACGGGAGTCCGCAACATGAAAATCCTTTCGTATATCAGCAAATTTCCTCCTGTCCTGGACGATGAAAATTTTTATCGTCTGGTCGAAAGAAATCCGCAGAAAGTCCTCAACGGCGAGCCGGTCAGGATGAGATATAATCATATAAAATAAAAATATCAAAGCACTCTGATTCGGAGGATGAATTAGAGTGCTTTGTAAATTGTGTGAATAATACTTTGCTGTTTTTTGATAAATGTATCAGTCCGCTGTCTTTAGTCATCAAGCTTGAGAACTGCCATAAACGCTTCCTGAGGAACTTCGACGCTGCCGAACTGGCGCATACGCTTTTTACCCTCTTTCTGTTTTTCGAGAAGCTTTTTCTTTCGAGTGATGTCGCCGCCGTAGCATTTTGCAAGAACATCTTTTCTCATTGCCTTGACAGTTTCACGGGCAATGATTTTTCCGCCGACGGAAAGCTGAATGGGAATTTCAAACATCTGTCTCGGGATATTTTCCTTGAGCTTTTCGGCGATTTTTCTGGCTCGCGAATACGCCTTGTCGGAGTGGATTATGAACGAGAGCGCGTCAATCGTGTCGCCGTTGAGAAGAACGTCGAGCTTGACGAGCTTGGACTGCTGATATCCTGAGATCTCATAGTCGAAGGACGCGTAGCCTTTTGTTCGAGATTTGAGACTGTCGAAGAAATCGTAGATTATTTCATTGAGCGGAAGAATGTAGTGGATGTCTACTCTTTCGCCGGTGATGTAGGTCATGTCCTTGAAAACGCCGCGCTTTTCCTGGCAAAGCTCCATGATAGTGCCGACATATTCGGACGGAGCGTAAATGTGCGCATTCGTGACCGGTTCTTCGCAATGGTCGATCCTTGCAGGGTCGGGATAGTGCGTCGGATTGTCGATTTCGACAACACTGCCGTCGGTCATATAGATTTTGTATACTACGCTCGGAACGGTCGTGACAAGATCGAGGTCGTATTCTCTTTCAAGCCTTTCCTGAATAATTTCAAGGTGCAAAAGTCCGAGAAAACCGCATCTGAAACCGAAACCGAGAGCGCCGGAGGTTTCCGGCTCGTATGACAAAGCGGCGTCATTGAGCTGGAGCTTTTCAAGCGCATCGCGAAGATTTTCGTAGTCTGCGCCGTCGGCAGGATAAATTCCGCAGAAAACCATGGGGTTTGCTTTTCTGTAACCGGGCAGAGCTTCGTCGGCAGGATTTGAAGCCAGCGTGACAGTGTCTCCGACTCTGGCGTCGCTTACTGTTTTGATGGAAGCAGTGATATA
>JAFSTS010000241.1 GCA_017445685.1 Clostridia bacterium
CATATCATGCTTCAGCTTTCTGACATGAAGCTTTTCTTCGGAGATGATTTTTGCCTGAGCGTAGCTTATTTCATTTTGCAATATCATCTTTTCATATTCAGCGTTGTCCTGCTCGATTTTTGCCTGCTTGTCGATCAGGAAGATCATTACGACATCTATCAAAACACATATCACCGAGTAGATGACTATCAGCAGCTCGTTTTGCGAGGAGCCTGTATTTACCATAAATTTTTCGATCGTCTGCCATGTGTAGCAGAGAAGAAATATTCCGAAGATATGGGATACCGGAAACAGGACATAGAAAACATACTTGAAATCGTATTTAAATTTCTGCATAAGCTTTGAACTGATAAGCTTGAAGATAAACGCAAACACAAACGAGCTTCCGAGAGCAGACATATGAACTGTAATAAATTCATAAAGGTGCATTTCGTAACCGTAAAAGACGCTCTGAAAATCGTTGTTGTTTATCAGGCAAATGAGATATACTCCGACTGCATTCATGACAGTCCAGAGAACATGACTCAAAATGTCAAGAAAAATCTTTGTAAACAGTTTCCCTTCCGTAAAAAAATGGAGGATGAGAATTTCAGCAACTATCAGTATGAAAAACGGAATATATTCGTTGAGTATTCCGTTTTCTATAAAGTTAGATGAAAGCCATATAAGCGGAATGTCTGCAAGAAACATCAATCCCAGTGTCAAAAACGGACTTTTCTTATCTTTCAAAACAGAATGAAAAATGTTGAATCTGAACATGACCCTGATTATCTGCGAAATGACCGCCCATGGCCAGAACGCTGCAATATTTACTATTGTCATATTTTTTGATTTCTCACATTCTTTAGATATTCTTCAAATTTTTCAACGGTTTCGGCATATTTTTTCGGCGGTATATGAACTACGGTAGAATCTTCCATTACAAAATCACTGTAAACATAAGCCTTGATGTAATTCATGTTCACGGCAAATCCCCTGTGGCAGCGAAGAAAGTAAGGCGGCAAATCCTTGCAGCATGAGTTCATGGTTGCCCTGGTCCTATGCTCACATTTGTCTTTTGTATGTATCTTAACATAATTGTCGTAGCTTTCAAAGGACACGATGTCGGCGTATTTGAGAGTTATTTTTCTGCCGTTTACTCTGAATGTGCCTGCGTCGTGGTTGCGGCTTTCGATCCTGCCTTTCACACGGTTAAGTGCCTTTTCGATCATTTCATCATTGATTTTTGATTTTACAAGAAAATACGCATGATCTACTTCTGAGATCGAATATGCTTCTTCCGGATAAGCCGTCATGAAAATCACTTCAAAAATATGATTTTTCAAATTTTCCGCCAGCCAGTCGGCAGAGTTGACTTTGTTCATCATTATGTCAAGAAACAGCACATCAACTCTTTTGCTTTCGAGCGTTTTCTCCAGATCCTCAAGCGAGCTGCAGGAAGAAAAGCTGAAAATATCTTTTGCGTTTTTGATACAATTTTCTATTCGGGTTTTCATCAGCTCAAGCCAGAACGGGTCGTCGTCGCAAAGGCAAATTCTAATCATATTTCTCCCTCTTATCTGTATCTTTCTTTTTTTGACAAAAAGTATCTTTATCATTTTACAATAACTCTTAAAATTTGGCAAGTATTTTTTCCGGTTTTACAAGAAAAGACACATCATCATAGCAAACCGCTACAACGATGTGTCCAACTTTAAGTTTTGTATTTTATTGTTTTACTTGGAACACAAGTCCCAAACAGCTTATTATTTCAGCGATTCTTCAACTGCAACTGCGACAGCGACCGTTGCGCCGACCATCGG
>JAFSTS010000003.1 GCA_017445685.1 Clostridia bacterium
ACGAATGGGCTTCTGAGGGCAAGCAGAAATTTTCAGTATGTGAGCCGGAGCGGTTCTCCGTTAAAGAAACCGTCGTATGTTGGTACGAATTGAGTGGATGCTGTCGCATCAAGCAGGGTGGCACCGCAAGAGTTAAGTTTATTACTCTTGTCCCGGCAATAGTCGGGACAGGAGTTTTTTGTTTTACAGGAGGAATATTAAAATGTTTATTTTGTCAAAGCGATGGCGCGGCTTGTCTTATGCCTGAAACCATTTCAATTTTAAAACATTTTTAATTTAAACAATATTTTTTAAGAAAGGATTTTTATCATGAAAAAAATTGTCGCTCTCATTTTATCACTCGTACTTGTATTCTCGCTTTTTGCCTGTGGAAAAGCAACAAACGAAACCGCCGACATCAAGACTTTCAAGGTCGGCATCTGCAACTATGTTGACGATGCTTCCCTGAATCAGATCGTTGAAAACATCGAAAACCAGCTTGTTAAGCTCGGCGTTGAAAACGCAGTTAAGTTTGATGTAAAAACAGACAACTGCAACGCAGACGCAAACGTAATGTCTCAGATCATTTCCAACTTTATTGCGGAAAATGTTGATCTTATGGTCGGCGTCGCAACTCCCGTTGCAATGGCAATGCAGTCTGCAACAGAAGACAACAAGATACCCGTTGTTTTCGCGGCAGTTTCCGATCCGCTTGACGCGCAGCTTGTTGAAAGCCTTGAAAAGCCCGGCGCAAACATCACGGGAACCTCCGACTTTTTGAACACAGACGCTATCTTTGATCTGATGTTCCTTGCAAACCCCGACATCAAGAATGTTGCTCTTCTTTACGACAACGGACAGGATTCTTCCAAAACTCCCATCAACAGCGCGAAGAAATATCTTGACGACAAAGGCATAAGCTACAAGGAATACACAGGCACAAATGTTGATGAAGTCAAACTTGCCGTCGACTCCATCGTTGCCGACAAGGCAGACGCAGTTTTCACCCCGACAGACAACACCATAATGACCGCAGAGCTTTCCATCTATGAGACTCTTGCAGACGCCGGGATCCCCCACTACACAGGCGCAGACTCCTTCGCCCTTAACGGCGCTTTCCTCGGCTACGGCGTTGACTACGCAAACCTCGGCGTTGAAACGGCAAACATGATCGCCGATATCCTCATAAACGCAAAAGACCCGGCAGAAACTCCCGTTAAAACATTTGACAACGGCACTGCCACCATCAACACGGAAATCTGCGAAAAAATCGGTTTCAAATATGAAGACCTTGAAAAACTTTTCGCTCCCAAATGCACAAAGGTTCAGCCTATTACAACTGCTGAAAGCTTCTGATAATTTCAAAAATATAAATGAAACGGGTGTTCAAAAATGCCTTTTAATCCATTTATGTCTCTCGGACAAACGGCGATAGAACTGGGATTGATGAGCTCGCTCACTGTCCTTGCGCTGTTTTTGAGCTACAGTATGCTCAATGTCTGCGATCTTTCAACTGACGGTTGCTTCACTCTTGGAGCAGCCGTCGGCGCCATGGTTGCTTTTCACGGTCATCCCGTGGCGTCTATTCCTCTTGCCATGCTCGCCGGCATAATTTCCGGACTTGTTGTCGCGCTGTTACAGACCGTCTTCGGAATTGACAGTCTGCTTTCGGGGATCATAGTCAACACGGGACTTTACTCCATAAACATTGCGGTTATGGATTCCTCCTCGCTGATAAATCTCAACAGAACGCAGACGGTTTTTTCCATGCTCAAGGATTCGCTCAGAGGCACTCCGTTTGAAAGATTCCACATTCTGATCATCGCTCTTGCGGCAGTGCTGATAGTCGTTTTGTTCCTTTCGTTTTTCCTCAAGACGAAGCTCGGTCTTGCCATCAGAGCGACGGGCAACAATCCCGACATGGTGAAATCTTCTTCAATAAATCCGATCTTCACCACGATCGTCGGACTTTGCATTGCAAACTCGTTTACCGCCCTTTCGGGATGTCTGCTTGCCCAGTCGCAGAAATCGACTAACATCGACATCGGCACAGGCATGGTGACGATTGCTCTGGCATCGCTTCTCATAGGCAGGACTTTCCTCGGAAAAGGAAGCATACCGCTTCGCGCTGTCGGCGCAGTTCTCGGCTCGATTATCTTCCGTCTTGTCTACACTGTTGCTCTGAGGATGAATATGCCTGCGTTTATGCTCAAGCTCGTTTCGTCTGTTATTGTAGTAATTGCTATCGCCGGACCGTATTTCAAGCAGAATTTTCCGACCTACAAGAGAAGGTTCATGATTCGTTTCGGAAAGGGGGAGCAAAACAATGCTTAAACTTTCAAATATTGACATAACCTTTCTCAAGGGAACTCAGGACGAAAAGCACGCGCTCAAAAACATTGACTTCCATGTTAAAAAAGGCGATTTTATCTCTATCATCGGCGCAAACGGCGCAGGTAAATCCACGCTTTTCAATGTGATATCGGGAAGATATCTTTCCGATTCGGGAAGAATTTTCCTTGACGGAAAAGATGTTACATCAATGCCGGAACACAAAAGAGCAAAGGTCATCGGAAGGCTTTTTCAGGATCCGATGAAGGGAAGCGCCCCGGAAATGAGCATTGAAGAAAACCTCGCTCTTGCTGCCGGGCACGGCGGCTGGATGAGCAGGATCTCAAAGGCGGACAGAAATCTTTTCCGAGAAAAGCTTTCAATGCTCGGAATGGGTCTCGAAGACCGCATGAAACAGCCTGTCGGTCTTTTGTCAGGCGGTCAGCGTCAGGCTCTTACGCTTATGATGGCGACGATTCAAGCCCCAAAGCTGCTGCTGCTTGACGAACATACTGCCGCGCTTGACCCGGCGACAGCCGAAACTGTTTTAAAAATCACCTCTCAAATCGTTGAAGAAAACGGCTTGACCTGCCTGATGATAACTCATAATATGCAGTCTGCGCTTGATCTCGGAAACAGGACGATCATGATGGACAACGGCAGGATCATATACGATGTCAGCGGCGCAGAACGCGAGGGTCTGACTATAAAAGATCTGCTTGAAAAATTCAAGTCCTCCGTCGGCAAAGAGTTGGACAACGACAGAATGATTTTGAGTTGACATATTACACCTTTATATACAGCAAAAAGGCTCCCCTTGCACAAGGGAGCCTTTTTCGTTACCTTTTATTTGTTATTTAACATATTTGTTGATCATCTGATCAAGCTTGCTGTCAAGCGCTGTGTATGTGCCGACATCAAGACCGTTTCTTCCGCAGTGGTTGGAGTTTGTAAATTCTGCGTAGTAATAATCAACACCGTAAAGTTTGAGAGCTTTTGCAAGAGCGTCTCCGTTTGACGCAGGAACGAGCCTGTCTCTACCGGCGGAATTGAAAATCGTCGGAACTGTGGAGGAGTTAACATAATTGATGGGAGAAACCTTGAGCTGAGCATTTCTCGTTGACTCGGAAAGGAGGTTGTTAGCTGTGATCTCCTGACCTGTAAGACGAGTCTGGAGAATAAGCATCTGTGCTGCAGGAATATCGTTTTCAGTGAAATACTTCGGGTCTGTCATGTTTGTCGGGCCGCAGATGCTGTAGCAAAGACCGATCGTAACCGGGCACTTGTCTTTATAAGTGTAAGAATACATAAGAGCAAGATGTCCGCCTGCTGATTCGCCCCACATCATAGCTTTTTTGATAGCATAACCTTTGGCTCTGCAGATTTCAACAATTTTGTTCATTGCTGCATTGATGTCATCAAGCATTGTCCAGCAGTTGTACTGTGGATCGTCGATAAGAAGAAGACGATAGTTTACATTTGCAGAAATCATATTCTTTTCTTTTGCATAAGTCATTACATCTTCTGTTTTCTGGGATTTGTCGCCGCCCATCCATGCGCCGCCGTGAATGTGAACGGCAAGGCTGAGAGTTTTGCCGACACCCTGGGGAATAACGACATCGAGCTTCTGCTGGTCATGAGCGCCGTAGGAAACATCGACTGAGATGTCATAGCCTGTAGGAGTTGTTCCAACGGGGGTAGTTGAGCCGCTGTCGCCGCCGCTGCCGCTTCCAATGCCGAAAATCGACAGGATCGCCATAATAATAGACACAATTATACTTGTTATTGCTGCCATAGTATTACCTTCTTTCTTCAATGGCTGTAAAGTCGTAAAGGAAATGTATTGCCTTTTCCTCTAATCTATTATAGTCCACTAATTTCCTTTTGTCAACGGGAATTTTTTATGGTAATGGTACAAATTATTTATGGTACGGGCAACAAGAAAAAAGACCGCCCTGACTGAGCGGTCAATATGGATTTTTAATCACTTAACATACTTGTCGATCATGCGGTCAAGATGATAATCAAACACAGTATAGCTGAAGAAATCCATGGCGTGTCTTCCGCAGTGATTTGAATGGGCGAAATGACCGTAATAGTGATCCACTCCGAAGGCTTGCAGAGCTTTTTCAAGCCTCTGAGCGTTTGAAGTCGGAACCATATTGTCTCTGCCGCAGGAATTGAAAATCGTCGGAACACTTTCTGTCGTGACATAGTTTACCGGCGAAACTCTCATTCTTTCGCTGACAATTTCGTCTGAAAGCAGATTGTCAAGCGTAACTTCCCTTCCCGTCAGAACGCTGTTGAGAAGAAGCACCTGTTCAGTTGTAAACTCGGTCTTTGAAAAGAAATTTGTATCCATCATGTCGGTCGGACCGCAGATACTGTAAACGAGCCCTATATCAACTGCGCTTTTGTCCTTGTAGGTGTAGGCATACATCAACGAAAGATGTCCGCCGGCAGACTTACCCCAAATGATGGCTTTTTTGATTGTGTAGCCTTTGTCGTTACACACTTGAACAATTTTTGTTATCGCCTTGTCGATATCATCAAGCTGTGTTCGGCAGTCAAGATCTTTTCTGTCGGAGCTGAGAAGTCTGTAGTTGACGTTTGCAGAGATCATGCCTCTTTTTTCAGCCATAGGAATTGCGTTTTTCGTCTCGTAAGATTTGTCGCCGCCCATCCATGCGCCGCCGTGGATAAAAATCGACAGACACAATTCCTGTCCGATACCTTGAGGAATGATAAGGTCGAGCTTCTGCGCCTCCTCGTCACCGTAGGAAATATCCGCCATGATGTCGTATCCCGTAGGCTTCGGAGCTGTTCCGATTCCAAAAAGCTCAAGAAACGACATAACTATCGCAACGAAAAAACAAGCTATTGATTTGATCATAATTTAATTGCCTTCTTTCTTGAATGTTTTTCAGCAAATCACGCCGCTTCGCTTTGACTTGACATATTTTTTAAGCATTGCGTCAAGATGAAAATCGAACAGCGTATAGTAGCCATAGTCGTCCTTATCCCTGCTGCAGTGGCCTGAGTTTGGAAACTCCATGTAATAATGGTCAACACCGTTTGCCTTTAGGGTCTTTGCAAGTTTTTCACCGTCGGCAACGGGAACGAGAATATCTTTTCCGCACGAGAAATACAGAGTCGGTACAGTTTCGGGGGTAACGTAAGTGATTGGAGATATTTTCTCCTGCTGCGACAATGTTTTATCGCTGTTGATATTGTCTTCATTTATTTCCGTTCCGCTCAGAAGACTCTGAAGAAGAAGCATATCATTACGGCCGATCTCACATTCAGTCAAATACCATTTGTTTGTCAGATCTGTAGGGCCGCATATACTGTAGCAAAGACCTATATCGACTGCGCTTGTGTCTTTGAAGCGGTAACAATACATTGTCGAAAGGTGACCTCCGGCAGATACGCCCCAAATCATAGCTTTTGTTATGCTGTATCCTTGTTGAGCGCATACTTCGACTATCTTTTTGATAGCACTGTCAATGTCCTGAAGCTGTGTTTCAAGAGAAATTTCAGGATCTTGGGGATTAAGCAGCCTGTAATTGATTTTAGCGCAGATCATATCGTCCAGCATTTTTCTTTCGCTGAAATAGCCCTGCAAAATACTGTAAGCGTCGTTTTTGTCGCCGCCCCACCATGCGCCGCCGTGAATATAGATTGCAATGCTCAGCTCTTTTCCGATGCCTTCCGGGAAACTTATGTCGAAAACCTGCTGCGCGGATTCGCCGTATGAGATATCATTCATCTCAAGATATCCGCTCGGTTTTTTTATCGTCGGGTCAAGCGCCATTCTGACTGAGCCGAAGAAAGACGCCACTGTCATAATTGCAGCTAAAATGAAACTTTGGATTTTAAGCATAGTTGATCACTCCTTAAAAATATATTTATCGATCATTTCTTTAAACTTTTTATTGTAGGCTTTGACTTTTTTCTTGTCCGCCTTATCCCTGCGGCAATGTTTGGAGTTGTCAAAAATATCAAAGTAATGATCAACTCCGTTTTCACTGAGAACTCTTTCGAGCGTAATGCCGTTTGATACGGGAACAAGAACGTCTTTTCCGCAGGAATTAAGTATCGTCGGAGCTGAATCCTTCGTCACATAAGTTATGGGAGACACCGTTCTGAGCATTTCCATATTCTCAGGCTCCTTCATGCTTTCGTATGTCAGCTCTTTTCCGATCAGCAGACTTTTAAGCATGAGCATATCCTTCCTCGTGATCTCGATCGGCGGCATAAAATAGCTGTCGTCGTTCATATCCGTCGGTCCGCAGTCGCTGTATACAAGCGCGATCTCAACAGGACTTTCGTCTTTGAATTTGTACGCATACATCAAGGCAACATGAGCGCCTGCCGACTCACCCTCAAGGATCGCCTTTTTCAGCTCATATCCCTCTTTTTTGCATATCTCGACCGTCTTTTTCATTGCCGCATGAATGTCGTCCATGATAGAACTGCAATCCACATCGTAGCATCCGTCTTTCAGAAGACGGTAGTTGAAGTTTGCGCTTATCATATTTCTTTTTTTTGCAAACGGTATCATCGATCCCGTTGTGTCTTTTTTGTCTCCGCCTATCCATGCTCCGCCGTGGATCCTGACATAAAGATTTGTCTGTTTTTCGGCTTTTTTGGGGATAACCAGATCGATCTTTTGCAGTTCATGATCGCCGTAGGGCACATCTTCAAAAACCTTGAATTTCTTTTCATTACTGAATGTTTCTCTTGCGATGCCCATTTTTTGTCTCCTTTTTTCAGTGCCTTGCTTTGTTGTTCGAAAATAATTATATTCTCTTGCTTTCTTAAAGTCAACAGTTTAAAAAATCTATGCTTGGTTTAAAATTTAAAAATTTACAAATGAGTTTTATTTTTTTATTGATATTGGCAGGCAAAAGTTGTATAATATGTTTTATCAAATAATCAGGAGGTCATTTGCGTGGACGATTTGGAAAACAAGAATGTTTTTGACGGAAACGACGAAGAACCGGCAGAAAAAAAGCCTGCGGTTCCTGAAAAAGAACCCGAGGCAAACGATATTGCGCCCGAAAACGATCAGACAGGCGGCGCCTTGGACGACAGGGAATTTATCGAGCTGCAGCTCAACAGCCTTGCTCAAAAGATGAAGTCCGAAAAAGACGAGAGCATTCTCAAAGAAGATGTTCAGGACTGGGACGGTCTTGTCGACGACTCCCGTCAGGACGCCGAGGATTATATTTTAAATGAATCCTCTGCAATCAGCGATGAAAAAATCGAAAACATCGAAGTCATGGAAATCGACGAAGACGATGACAGACTTTGCAGCGTCTGCCACCGCAGACTTAAAATGGAAAAGGACGGCATAACCTACGAATATTGCAAAAGATGCCGCAACGAGCTGCTTGAGACAAAATACAACTGGAAAAGCGTCGTAACATTTATCCTTTCGTGCGTTGTTTTTGTCTTTGCGGTTGCGCTCTGCGCCGTTGCGATAGTAAACGGTCTCGGCGTTAGAAAAGCCGCTTCACTGGCTGACAAAGCAAAGCTTGTTTCCGCTTCAAACGCTTATGCGACGCTTGTTGATTCCTCGTCGGCAAAATCCGGCTATGCTCCCGCGTCTTTTGAAGATCTTTTCGGGATCAACTCAGGTGACAACACAATAAAAAATTATATCAAGGTTTTGTTCCGGCGCGGTGATTTTTCGGCGCTGAAGACGACTATTGAAACTTTCTTCCCCGAAGACGAGCTGAGCAAACCTCAGAACGCCGATATCAGGCAGATAAGTGAAACAGTCACAAGTCTTTACGCTGTCGGAAACGCCGCCACAGGCATAGTCGGCTCGCTTCAGGATCCCGTCAGCAAAGAGGACGCCGAAAACGCTATAGCGGAGCTTGAAAAGCTCAAGGAAGACGAATCCCTCAATCCCGTATTCTTGACATACTATGAATATTATGTCAGCACAATGATTGAGGACGGATACGATCTTCAGATCAAATATCTTACAGAGCTTGAAAAAGACGCTCCCGAGCTTAAAGTCTTCTATGTCTCTTCCTTTGCAAGCACATATCTTTACAAGGAAGATTATGACAAAGCTATCGAATACTGCGACATGGCGCTCAAGGATGATATCGAAGATTTCACAAGCTGGAGAATGAAGATCAGAGCTCTCAGCCGCCAGAAAAAATATGATGAGGCACTTGAGCTTTCTCAGGAAGCCATGAAGCTTGCGAAGAATGTTTATGTAAATTCATCAGCCGGTGATTCTGCCTCCCCGGACATCACCTACGGTTACGCCGTTTATCTTGAACAGGCGATAATCTACGACATAAAGGGCGACACCAAAAAAGCCCAGGACGCTGTCGACAAGGCATATCAGGGTCAGCTCACTCTTGACACGCTTTATCTTTACGCGATGATCAACAAGAAAAACGGCAACGATGAAGCGTATGACGAGGTCGTCAGTATGCTGTCTCAGTATCAGATGACGATCCCCGAAGTTTGCGAAGAATATATCAACGGCACAAAAACTCTCGAAGAGATCATGATTGACGGAAAGGTGGCGTGGTACGAATGACAGCTCTTTATGTTATAACAAAATATCTGACTTTCCCCGGCGCTTTTTTGAGATGCTTCTGGGAGCAGTTCATGTGCAAGCTCTTTAAGCTTCCGATCGAAAACAATAAATGTCTGCAAACCAACGAAATGTGCGGTCATATCGAGCACGAAATGGTCGATGGAAAAGTCAAAAGCTTTTTCTTCACTTTTGTCCCCGGATTTTTGACTTTCCTTATGGGCGTTGTATGCCTGATACCGCCTGTTGTTGACTTGCTTATACTCAACGTTTCCACAACGCTTTTGAGGATCGTGTGCTTTGTTCTGCTTTACTTTGCAGTGTCGATGCTTACAAATATTTTCCCCGGTATCGAAGACGCAATGGTCATGTGGGAAAACTATACCGAGCTTGGCATAGGACTGAAGATCCTGTTTTTCCTCGGAGCAGCAACGATGAAAATCGGCGCTTACTGCGAAAAGTACACCATCACCTTCTGGACAAATTTCGCTATTGCGGCGTTGATCCTCTTCCTGTAAACGAAAAAGACGGGCAACAGTTGGGCGCACCCACTACAATTGTCCGTCTTTGATTTTCTTTAAAAGGTCGTGCGGAAATGGTTCTTATTTCTCCATCTATGCTTTCCTGCGATTTTGCCTGCATCGGAGAGCAGACAAAACAGATATCCCTCAGCGGCGCTGACATGATACATCTCGATGTCATGGACGGCGTATTTGTGCCTAACATCACTTTCGGCGCGCCGGTCATTAAGGCGATCAGAAAATATTCCGACAGGATTTTTGATGTCCACCTTATGATTCAGGATCCGCTGAAATATATCGAAGACTTCAAAAACGCAGGCGCAGATTTGATAACCTTTCATCTTGAAAGCGGCAGCGACGCAAATGAAACGATCGAAAAGATCCGCTCGCTTTCAATGAAGGCTTGCGTAAGCATAAAGCCCGCAACTCCTGCCGAAGCGGTTTTTCCCTTTCTTGACAAGGTCGATATGATTCTTGTAATGACCGTTGAGCCGGGATTCGGCGGACAGAAGTTTATGGCGGATATGCTGCCGAAAATCAGGATTATAAAAGAAGAGATCGACCGAAGAAAACTTGATGTTATCCTTCAGGCTGACGGCGGAATCGGCAAGGATAACATGAAAGCTCTATATGACGCAGGCGTCAGGTGCTTTGCGGTCGGAAGCAGCGTTTTCAAGGCTGAGGATTGGGCAGAAGCCATATCCGGGCTGAAGGACTCAGTCAAATAAATTTGAGCATATCTTTTTCCAAAACTCCTTTGTCCGTGCGGCATGAGCTTCTCCTCTGCCGCAAAAAAGCGCATACTCTCTGATTCTGTTTTTTATGTCCGCCGTATCGGGCATTTTTTCGAAGATCAGACGATATTTTTTCTTGCCGTCGAAATACAGTCCCGCTTTAAGAAAGTCGGAAAGCTCCGTCTGTTTGAGACATGAATAAAGGTCAATAACATCGTCGATATTTGAAAATTCATAGACCGGGTTTTCGCTGCACATTTTGATCGGCAGTTTTTTTCGTTTTTCATCGTCGTCCTCGGGAACGGTGAAAAGTATCACGCAGCCGCCTTCTGCCGACGGCAGAGTTTCAACCGTCATCTTTCCCGACGGGTCGATATCCCGTCCGAGATGCTTGCGCGCTTTTGCGAGAATCGTCCAGATCACCCGTCTGGTATCTATGTTTGAATAATCAAGCTCATCGTATGTTATGTCGAGCCTTGTCATGTCCTCGATTGACAGCTCAACTATTATTTTTGACGCGTTTGGGGACTCAATTTTCATCTTCACACCTCCGTCACTATATTATTATGATATTACTTGAACGAGCAGTTCGCAATACAAAAAATTTGGGAATTTTCAAGGTTTGGTGAAATTATGTCTGACAAGTTTGAATACAGCAGATCAAATTCAACAAAAAGAAGAAAATGCTTCTACGATTTTTCAAAAGACTATCCCGGCACAAGATATGACAAAAGCAAGCGCAGCAGCACAACAAACGAGCTTGACGGCAAAAGGATCTTTTTCAAAAAAATTCTGGCTGTTCTGGCTGTCATTTTAAGCTTCGTGCTGGCGTATTTTGTCGTCTACACAGTTATTGGTATTTCTCACGAAAATGTCGACGGACTTGACTCGGTGGGAGCTACGACTGTTGCCGAAGAATACAGCGTCAGCGACGAGGATATTATAAAAATGATAAGAGACCGCTCCGCTCAGTCTCAGCAGGAACAGGAGTCGACCGAGCCTGAACAGACAGTTCCCGCTTCGGAAAATATAGAATAAGGGTTCGGTGAAAATGGAACACATAGCTTACAACTCAAGACTAAGTTATCACAAAAGCAAATTCGGTGCTGTCCGCGAGGGAGAGGAAATTGTTTTTCGTCTCGTTATGCCGAGAATTTTTCAAGTCAGCGCTGTCTACCTTTTACTTTTTAACGACAGCGGAAAACACCACCGTCACGGATTTGACTGGGAACGGATGGAAGGCGAAAACGAAGAATGGTGGCGGCTTTCCTGCACTGTAGAGGAAAAAGGGTTGTATTTTTATCGCTTTGAATACGACACCCCTTCCGGCAGACAAACCGTTACAAAAATCAACGGCTGTCAGGGCGCTCTGTCAGATCGCGGCGAAAATTGGCAGTTGACTGTTTTTGACAAAAATTTTGAAACGCCGGACGACTTCAAGGGCGGCGTCATCTACCAGATTTTCCCCGACAGATTTTTTTCTTCCGGCAAGACGAAAAAGAATGTCCCCGGCGACGGAATAATGCAAAACGATATTTTCGCCATGCCGAAATGGGCTCCCGATGAAAACGGGATCGTTCATAACAACGATTTCTTCGGCGGCGACCTGAAAGGTATCGAACAAAAGCTTGACTACCTTGAATCTCTTGGTGTGACCTGCCTTTATCTCAACCCGATTTTCAAGGCGCAGTCAAACCATCGCTATGATACGGGCGACTACGAAACCATTGATCCTCTCCTCGGAGACGAAAAAGATTTCAAGTCGCTTTGCAAAAAGGCCAAAGAAAAAAACATCCGCATAATTCTCGACGGTGTTTTCAGCCACACAGGCATAGACAGCAAATATTTCAATTTTTACGGAAACTATGACAGCCTTGGAGCTTATCAGTCCGCGCAGTCGCCGTACTATGACTGGTACAAATTCAAAAACTGGCCAGACGACTATGTTAGCTGGTGGGGAATAAAGATCCTTCCCGAAGTCAACGAGAAAAACGAAAGCTATCTCGACTACATTTCAGGCGAAAACGGAATCGTACGCAAGTGGCTTCGCGCAGGCGCTTCCGGCTGGAGACTCGATGTTGCAGACGAACTGCCCGATGTTTTTCTTGACAGGCTCAGACTTGCCGTTAAAAAAGAAAACAAAGACGCATTTATTCTCGGCGAGGTATGGGAGGACGCTTCCAACAAAACCAGCTATTCTCAGCGAAGACGATATCTTTTGGGCGATCAGCTTGACTCGGTTATGAACTATCCGTTTTACGAAGCCGTCTGCCGCTTTGTTCGAACAGGCGACACTAACGGTTTTCGCGACAAGATCCTGAGTGTGCTTGAAAACTATCCAAAGCCGTGCGTCGATGTGCTGATGAATCACATCGGAACTCACGACACATCAAGGATAATCAATGTCCTTGCAGGCGAAAACGCTCAGGGTCATGACAGAAAATGGCAGTCGGAACACCCAATGAGCGTTCAGCAGCTCAGACGCGGCAAGAAGCTTTTGAAGGTTGCGGCGGCAATTCAGTTTACACTGCCGGGCATACCGTCGATCTATTACGGTGACGAGGCAGGCCTTTCGGGATATGCCGATCCCTTTAACCGCAGATTCTTCCCGTGGGGCGAACAGGACGAGGATCTGACCGAATATTATCGCACTCTTGGAAAAATCAGGAAAGATTTTGATTGCTTCAAAACGGGTGATTTTGAGCTGATTTCCGATGTATGCGGCTGTATTGCGTTTGTAAGACACGGCAATAACGACCGCGTAATGACGATCGCAAACAGAAATCCTCACAGCATCGACTAC
>JAFSTS010000242.1 GCA_017445685.1 Clostridia bacterium
CGAGTCCGATTTTGCGAACATTATCGTAAATTTTCCGAATGTTAAAGTTGACATTGAAAGTGATCTTCGTCTTACAAACGGCGTAGATTCCGTATATTTCAACAGCGGCATTCAGGAAATAAGCGACATCAACCTGCTGAAATTTCTCACTTACGCAGGCAGAAGCTCGACCGAGCAGCTTCTTGAAGATCAGGCAAAAGCGGCGTCATTTGCAGTGTCAGGTTTCATCAACGAGTCGGTCGTGGAAAACGCAGATGTTGTTTTTGACCGTGTGATAAATCTTTCCGAAAGCGATATCTCTGTTTTTGATTTGAAAACTCATCTTGATTCTCTTGAATATATTGCAAAATACGGCTCTGAATTTGAATACAACACCATGCTTTCAAAAGATGATTTTTCCCAAAGCATAGACTGAAAGAGGTTTATTTAAGATGAAAAAGATTTTTGCGTTTCTTTTGGCAGCCGTTATTGCGGCAGGAGTTTTTCTTGCGTTCAAAAAAAGCGATTTGATCGGTGAGATGTTTTCCGGTGTGCCCGAAAATGTCGCGGCATACAGCCCGGACAGTTTTTATTACAGGAATCTCAGCTCGGAAAAATCAAAAAAGGCCTACGACATTATCATGCGGGAAATATTTTCTTTTCCCGAAAAAATTCTTATTCCGAATCTCTCCGACACTGAGCTTGACGAGGTTTACGAAGCTGTTCTATACGATAATACAGAAACTTTCTTTCTCGGCGAGACCTGCAGCACAAAATCAAGCGGCGCGAAGACATATTTTTACCCAAAATATGCTTTGGAAAAAGCTCAGTACGAGCAGAGAATGTCCGAGCTTGAAAGCGCAGAGGACGAAATAGTTGCGCAGGTTGCCACGCAGGATGAATTTGAAAAGGAGCTGTTTTTGCACGATACGCTTTTGAAAACTTGCAGCTACAGTGACGATATTTCCTCCAAAACCTCCACACCCTACGCCTGTCTGGTGGAAAAAAGCGCCTCATGCGAAGGCTATGCAAAGGCTATGAAGCGGCTGCTTGAAAAATGTTCGATCGAATGTATTCTTGCCATCGGAAAAGTAGTAAATGAGCAAGGCGCGGATGAAGGACATATGTGGGATATCGTCAAAATCAACGGGAAATATTATCATCTCGATCCAACCTGGGACGACAACAACAACGACAACAGCAGGCTGACATACACATATTTCAACGACAACGATCTGCTGATCACGAAAACCCATTCCGTGCAGGACAGGTTTCTTAATTTATGCAGTGATCTCGACGACAATTTTTTTGTAAAAACTTCTGCTTATTTTACCGACTACAACGAGGATGTTAAAAACAAAATCTCAGCTCTGATAACAAAAAACACACAAAACGGTTTATCTCTTGCGCCGTTTATGTTCGAAAATGAAGACGATTACCAAAGCGCAAGGCGGGATCTTTTTGACAACGAGGGTATCTACCGTCTGCTGGAGAGAGCCGACCTTGTCACTGACAAAAAAATCGTCACCGACCGTGTTTATTATTGGCCTGACGACACATTTTATGTCATCTCGATCTTCAACTATTTTTAGCGGAAAGTCCGCTCCCACGCCGGCGGAAAGTCCGCTCCTATGCCGGCGGAAAGTCCGCTCCTATGCCGTGCCGGTGGTTATCTGACTTTCTCATTGCCTGCGCGAGCAAGCGTGACGCTTGACCCATGCCGTGTTGGTTTTTTCAGACTTTTCAGCCGACAGCGCGAGCCGTAAGTAATAATAAAACAAACTCCCTGATCGACCGCAAAACCGAAAAGTTTCTTTGAATTTTGTAGGGGCGGATATTATCCGCCCGCATAAGTCAGATAACACTTATTTGAAGAAAAAGTATACATTAGTAGATGTCTTTCAGAAAGATTTTTCAAGCTTCAAGTTACTGC
>JAFSTS010000243.1 GCA_017445685.1 Clostridia bacterium
ATACAGCGCAGTGCCGCACACTCTTTTCCCTACCGAGCAGGAATAAGCAAGACGGTGAAGATAGCTGTTAAATTCGCCCAGATACTTTTGACAGGCAAATTTTTCGTTGAAAGAAGGCTGCTCATGCGCAAGGAAATTACGCTCCTTGAGATATGAAACGAGCATGGGATTGAAAATATTTATTCCCCTGACTGCCTGAAAACCGAAGCAATACCTCATCTCGTTAAATGTTACGCCGTTGCCGTAGACGCCAAGACTTTCGCTCATGGCAAATCCCGTGCCGTTCTGAGCCGCAGCGGAAGAAGCATACCTTGGAAAAAATCTGTTTTCGGAATATACAGAGCCGTCGGGAGCCTTGTACTCGACAGCAGGGAAAATCTGCCTCCAGATAACATCAATTCCCGGCAGATCAAAGCACCTTAACGCCCTCATTACATTAAAATGCCGACCTGTCCTCCAGCCGTCAGGATTGTCGTCAACATTTACATGACCTGTAAACAAAGTTCCGTTATCGTTTGACCATTTTCTGCATTTTTTCAGATAATTGTCGCAAAACTTACGGCTGCACAGATCAAACCATTTTTCCATCACATCTGCTGCCTGTTCGTCAGGCTCTGCGATAAATCCAATGTACGGCAAAAACGGCAGGATCGACTCGCCGTAAAGCCGCTCATATTCGTCAAACAGTTCCGGCGAAATTGACGGAGCGCCCGGTTCATCTGTGAAAACAGCCTTAACTAAATTGCTGAATTCATCGCCCATGGCTTTTTTGTAAGCCTCGTGGGTAATTTCGAGAAAGCGTTCAGTCGTGCCGTCTTTCGTGCTGTCAGGCTCTTTTGTTTCTTCAAAAACTCTGTAATACTCGCTTACCGTAGTGTCGTATTCAAAAACATAACCTTCGGTTATGAATTGAGTTTTTTCAATAAATGAAGCAAGCGTGTCGGGATTTTGAACTTTGTATGTTTCGCCTTCGTTGACGGGGAAATTGCGTATTCTGACGCCCTGCATTCTTGTTTCGGGATACTGAGCGACAACTTTTCCGCAGGCGGAGCAGGACGGCCAGCCGCCCTCGTCGTAAAGCCAGCAGATCATTCCCAGCTTTTCAGCCTGCTTCAAGGCATAAATATATTCTTCAAAATACTCCTCAGTCAAATAACCCGGCTCAAGCTCAGTCGGCATGGTGTCTGGTCGAAACTCCTTCGGCTCGGGAATAATGTACGTGGCTTTTATACCGAGTCTGTTCATCTCGGCAAGCTGTTTGTCTGTTTCCTCATGAGACAATTTTCCGTTGAATACCCAGGAATAGATCGGAGCAAGCTCGATTTGAGGGGAGAAAAATTCTTCGGTTTTGAAGCTTCTCGGCAAATTGCCGTACAGCTTTCTTTTTTCTCCAATCTCAGTTTCAAATTCATATTCTCCGGCAGAAAGGGTCATCTTTTTACCCTGCGGCAATGTAACTGCCGCCTCGCAGTCAAATGGAACTGTAATATTGTAAAACGCCTTGCCGCCGTCAAGCTTCCAGCCGATTTTATATACCCCTGCCGCGGACTGATAAACACAATTTGCAAAGGAAAGTCTGCTGTCGATTTCAGGTTTGATTTCGACTTTTTTAAATCCGGCTTCCGCTGCTTTCAGACCGATCATGTTTTGATACATCCACTGTACGATTGCGCCATAGCAATAGTGATTCATGCTGTTCATGCCGGTGCTGCTGATTTTGCCGTCGGGAAGCACCGAATCCCAGCGCTCCCAGATCGTCGTTGCGCCGAGATTGACCTCATACAGCCAGCTCGGAAAATCCTCGTTTAGCAGAAGAGTATAAGCAAGATCGCTCATTCCGTTTTCCGACAAAGCAGGACAAAGCAGGTATGTTCCGACAAATCCCGTATCAAGATGACTGTCCTTTTCCAAAATCAACTTGCGAAGATTTTGCGCGATTTTTTCTCTGCTGTCTACGGGCGCAAGATCAAATGACAACGCAAGAACATGAGCCGTTTGCGTATTGAAAGCAAGAGTAGAATCGGAATTTATAAACTTTTCGCAAAAAGCTTTTTTGATTTTTTCGGAAAGCGAAAAATAATATTTTTCATCATCGTTTTTTCCGATTATCTTTGCAGCTTTTGCTGTCAGAACGCAGGACATATAGTAAAATGCAGTTGCAACAAAATGCAGATATTTTTTGCCTGTGTCACTGTTTCTGTCAATGCCGTCAAGCGAGAGCCAGTCGCCGAAATGGAA
>JAFSTS010000244.1 GCA_017445685.1 Clostridia bacterium
AGACATGGAATCTTCAAGCAGCAATCTCACCGACGGATATCTTATCAGACAGTGCGCAGTCGAAAACAATGTCACGATTTTCACCGCTCTCGACACGGTAAGAGTTCTTCTCGATGTGCTTGAAGAAATCACTTTCAGCATTTCCACGATCGACGAGCTTGAATAAAAGCAAAAAAGGCAGGTATCTTTTTGACACCTGTCTTTTTCTATTTGATTCATATTTCATTGTATTCAATTAAAATCAGGCTTTAAGACAGCACGATATTTTTCAAAAATCGTCAGCCAGAAAATCCTCTATATAATCCCGAAGATCATCAGGCTCAACCTCGTATGCGTTAAGCCGCTCACAAAACTTTTCGACTTTTTCCTTTTTGAGTGACAGGTCTGAGATTTTCACAATCGTTTTTCGACCGTCGGAAAACCTCAGACCATAGGAAACATACTCTGAGCACTCCTCATCGCTGAGTTGCTCGGAAATCACGCTATATCTTCTCATAATTAAGCGCTGCCCCCATCAATTTAAACATCTTTCATACAGCAATAATTATACTACTTTTTCAAATAGTTGTATATGGAAATCAACTATTTTTAGAGAGATTTTGACAATTTCTACTATTTATTCAAAATTATGTGAATATACTTCACATTGTTCTGCGATTTTGACAATGCTTCTTTCCTGATTTGACATAAATTTACATTATTCGATTATCATTTATGATGCCAAAACGGTCGATTTCACGGTTTTCAGTACCAAAGAAACCCGAACAGGAAAATGTAAATAAGCCACTGCCACCACGCAAATTTCACGGTCACTTCACTAATGCAGGAAACCTGATTGCCGTATTGGTCATTTGCAAAGCAGACAACAGAAGTTGTTCCGCGTGATTTTGCCTGAACATTTCCGTATTTATCAACTTCCGCAACAGCGGAATTTGAAGCAAAGAAATATACGCTGCATTGAGCTTCACCTTCTGCTTCAACCACAGCATTGAGCTTTGCGCTTGATTTATAATTTACTTTGATGCTTTCGACTTTTACGGAATTGATCTTTCCTTTCGGAGTATATACGGCATTGATCTCCACGCCTCCGATACCGAGACTGTAGCTTTCCCATTGTGCGTCATAACCTGTCTTCTGAGGAATCTCGGGAAGCGAGACGGATTTTTGACCGTATGTATAGCCGACCTGCTTATATATTTGTCCGTCAACAATGAATGTGGCAACATATTTATTTGGCTCAAAAACCGCTTTGAACTCCATGTCATAAGCAGGCGTCGTCTTCGGAAGCTCAGGCGACCAGCCTTTGAAAGTATATCCGTCTTTTTCGGGAAGACGCGGAGAAATAAACGCTTCGCCGTAAACATTCGTTATCTCGGCATGAATTTTTCCGTCAACAAAAAATGTTGCTTTATATGTTTTTTCAGCCCATACGGCATAAAATTTTCTGCCGTTTGTGTTGTTCATCGTTTCGTTTTCAACCTCGACAGGCTGCTCGGTATACCAATCGTACCAGCCGATAAAGACTTTATCTTCACGCTGCGGATCAACAGGCTTTTTGAGCTTTTCTCCATACTCTATACTGTAAGCCTTATAGCCGTTATCAGCGTCCTCACCTGCTTTGTCCCAATAAAACTCAACGCTGTATAGCGTTCCCTGCGCTGCAAAGGCATTCAAAAAACACGGGCAAACACATAATAAAGCTAAAACGACAGACAGAACACGCACATATTTTCGATTCATTCAATTTCCTCCCGTCGTCAAAAATCGGCACCTTCGTTTTGAAGATGCCGTTTGAAATTTCAAGTCAAATTACATATAAGTTTTTGCCCAGTTATAAAGCGTGGCTTTTGCCTGTTCATGAACTGTCGGATCAGATTCAAGACCGTGATCAGAATTCGGATACGAGAAAGCAACAACTCTTACATTATTTACAAACAAAGTTTTATAAAGCATTTCACCGTTTGCATAGGGAACTGTTTTATCTTTCTTTCCGTGAGAAATGATCGTAGGAACTGATGAGCTGCTGATGTGGTAAATCGGTGAATCCTGTTTCAGAACGGTCTGAGCGATATTGCTTGTGAAATTGCTCTGTGTGATCCTTCCGCCTGTGAGACAAGTGAACACATTCATCATGCCGTCGCCGCCGTCAAGCCACATTTCGTCAGAAAGGTCTGCAGGACCGGACATATCCCAGACTGCAACAGGTTTAATGGCTGACACGCCGACTTTTGTATAACCGTACATCATCGCAAGGTGTGAGCCTGCGGAGAAGCCGCAAACGATCATCTTTTCGACATTGACACCGCGTGAAGCAGCTACATTCTTGATCGAAGAAACAGCCGAAACAAGGTCTGACATAATATCGTCAAGATGTGTTTCAAGGCTCGCATAACGATAGTTGACAGTTGCGCCGACATATCCTCTGCCGGCAGCTTCTCTTGCCTGTGCGTCAAAATCGCCTTTGTCGCCCATCATCCAGAAACCGCCATGGATATAAAGAATAAGTCCTACTGTTCCTTTTGCGTCCTTGGGAATATAGAGGTTGTAGCTCTGTCTGTTGGCATCTGCACCATAAACATAGTTGCTGATGGAATTATATTCCTGAAGAGGAACAGTCGTGGTAACTGTTGTGGGAACATAGGGGTTTGTTGTAGTTGTTGTTGTAGAACCGGAACCGCTGCCGCTTCCTCCGAAGAGGGCTGTGATGATACCGATAATTGCCGCAACGATGGCAGCTATAATTTTTTCCATAAAAAAACCTCCTGAAATTCTCGATTTATAGTTATATGTTACACCTATTAGAATAAATTGTCAATATCTTTTTTGGAAATAAAACAAAATCTTGTTATTGACGCAATTCATATAAAGTACCAATCATTTGCGTCAGCATGACGATGAAATATTTTCAAAAAATCTCAGAATGCTGTCACGCAGATTCAATATACCCCACACTATCTTGTGAAGCAGTCTTGTGTTTCGCGGTGCATCGGGAACAAGCAAATCGGTCGTTATTTTCCTTACTCCATGCTCATACCACATCTGTGCAGAGTTCATATCGTCAATCGTCCATACTATCGTATCAAGTCCTGCTTCATGAATAGCATTGAGGGTTTCAACCGATTCTACGCCTGCCAGATCAAGACCTTCTATTCCGTTTTCAAGGCAAAAGTCTATGCTTTCCATTGTCGACAGTGATTCAAGCAGGTACATCGGCGTATTAGGCATACGCTTTTTCATCTCGATCAAGGCTCCTCTTTCGAAGCTGATGATGACAAACATATCCTTTTCCTCCCGGGTATTGAGGATTTCCGAAAGCGAATCGAAGTCTGAATTGGATTCATATTTTATCTCTATAACCGGATGAATGCCGTATTTTTTGCAGATATCAAGATAATCGACAATCTTAGGCATTTTCAGACCCGGATATTTTTCGACATTGCTGCCTGCGTCGATCGTATACTGCATAAGCTCGTCGTAGGTCATATCCTTTATCTCACCTTCACCGTCGGTCATTCGCTCGATATTTGAATCGTGAGATATGATCCAAACACCGTCAGATGTTATATGAATATCACATTCCGCTCCCCAAAAGCCGTGTTGTCCTGCAAGCTCAAATGCCGGCAAAGTATTCTCAGGAGCAACAGCAGAATATCCCCGGTGAGCAATCGCGTCCATATCGCCCCTTATTATATATGAATCGTAAAGATATTTTGTGTTTGCCGTTGATGCTGCTGATGAAAAAATCACAGCCGGAGCAAGGATCGCCGCAAGAATCTTTTTCATAGTTTTAATATCCCCCTTGATATCAAACATTGATTTCAACCGTCAAGCCAAGCTCGTCCTTATATTTTTCGACGATCGGCTCAATTTCGGTTTTGACAAAATTAACGGTCTGTTCAGGCGCGATCCCCACAAACTGTTTGGGATCCATCAGCTCTTCAAGCTCTTCAAGGCTCATATTGAACGCTTCGTCTGAGGCTATCCTCTTGAGAAGATCGTTTTCTTTTCCGTAAAGCTTGACCTGCTTGCCTGCTTCCATGGAATGAACTCTTATCCTCTCGTGAAGCTCCTGACGGTTGCCGCCTTTTTTGACGGCGGACATCATAATATTCTCCGTCGCCATAAAGGGAAGCTCGCTCAAAAGTCTTTTTTCGATCATCTTCGGGTAAACGACAAGTCCGTCAACAACATTTATATACAGCTCAAGCACGGCGTCAATGGCAAGAAATCCTTCTGCTACGCTGAGCCTTTTGTTTGCAGAGTCGTCAAGCGTTCTTTCAAACCACTGGGTCGAAGCAGTTATGCAGGGATTAAGCATATCGCATATGACAAAACGCGAAAGCGAAGCGATCCTCTCGCTTCTCATCGGATTTCTCTTATATGCCATGGCGGAAGAGCCGATCTGTGTTTTTTCAAAGGGCTCTTCAACCTCCTTGAGATGCTGGAGAAGACGAAGATCGTTTGTGAATTTGGAAGCAGACTGAGCAATAAGTCCGAGAGCAAAAAGCACCTGAGAATCAAGCTTTCTCGGATAAGTCTGTCCCGAAACGGCAAAGCACTTTTCAAAGCCCATTTTTTCAGCAATCTTTTCTTCAAGCTTATATATCTTTTCAATGTCTCCGTCGAAAAGCTCTTTAAAGCTTGCCTGCGTACCTGTAGTTCCCTTTGAGCCGAGAAGCTTCATGTTGGATAAAACAAACTCCACCTGTTCAAGATCCATCTGAAGATCCTGAAGCCACAGACACGCGCGCTTTCCGAGAGTGGTCGGCTGAGCAGGCTGAAAATGCGTAAAAGCAAGACAGGGCTGATCCTTTTGTTCAAGAGCAAACTTAGACAGTTTATCAAGAAGATTCACAAGCTTCTTTCTGACAAGCTTGAGCGCATTTGTCATGATGATAACATCAGTGTTGTCTCCGACATAGCAGGAGGTTGCTCCGAGATGGATAATACCGCCTGCATTCGGGCACTGCTTTGCGTAAGCGTGAACATGAGCCATTACATCGTGGCGGACAATTTTTTCCTCCTGTTCGGCAACATCGTAGTTGATGTCGTCCTGATATTTTTTCAGCTCGTCTATCTGTTCATCGGTAATGGGAAGTCCAAGCTCTTTTTCACTTTCGGCAAGAGCTATCCAAAGTCTTCTCCATGTTTTGAATTTAAAATCAGGCGAAAACAGATACTGCATCTGTCTGCTGGCATAACGCGAATTAAGCGGTGATTCATAGGTGTCTCTCATTTTTTTACTCTCCTTAAAAAACAATAACAGAGTTATTTTATCACAAATCAATCGTCTTGCATAGAGTTATTTTGCTTTTTTGCCAATCTCATAAGCGCAAGGACCTGTTTGATCGCTTCAAGCTGTGTCTGACCTTTTGCAATTCTGACCTTAAAGCACGGTTTTCCTGCCGCAGAAACGCTGAGTCTGCCTTTTATGGCGTTTGATACGGCGGCAATAAGACGCATATCCATCTTTTCCGTATAGAAAACTATCCTGTCCCTTTCCTGGCTGATTTCATATATATCAAGATCGGCTGCGCTGTTTCGAAGCAGCGACACAGTCACAAGTCCCATCACATCGGCAGGCGGATCGCCGAATCGGTCTATAAGTTCGTCCGTCACATCGTCAGCGTCCTCCTGACATCTGATGTCTGCAATACGGCGGTACATCGCTATCCTGTCGCGCGCAGAGGAAATATATTTTTCGGGAATATTTGCGTTGATATTCAGGTCGATGAGACATTCTTTTTCCTTTGTCTCCTCTTCACCTTTTTCCTCGCTGACTGCCTGCGAAAGAAGCTTCAGATACATATCGTATCCTACGGCTTCCATGTGTCCGTGCTGCTGTGCGCCGAGTATATTGCCGGCTCCGCGAAGCTCAAGATCACGCATGGCTATCTGAAATCCCGAACCAAATTCGGTAAATTCCTTTATCGCGCTCAATCGTCTTTCGGCAATTTCAGATATCTGCTTGCCTCTTGTGAAGGTGAAATACGCGCTCGCGCGCCTTGAGCTGCGTCCTACTCTGCCCCTTATCTGATGAAGCTGGGCAAGACCCAGTTTGTCCGCATTTTCGATTATCAGGGTGTTGACATTCGGCACATCGACTCCCGTCTCGATAATCGTTGTGCAGACGAGAATGTCTGTTTCTCCGTCGATCAGTGATTTCCAGACATCGCTCAGATGTTCCTCGGTCATTTTTCCGTGCGCTACGGCAACAGTCGCGTCAGGCATCAGCTCCTTGATTTGCCTTGCTTTTTGTTCTATCCCGTCAACATTATTGAAAAGATAATACACCTGTCCTCCGCGCCGAAGCTCCTTTTCCATAGCAGTAACAAGCACTTCCATATTGTGTTCGAGAATATATGTCCGCACCGGGTATCTGTCCTGAGGGGCTTCCTCAATAATACTCATATCCCTGATGCCCGTCATCGCCATGTTCAGCGTCCTTGGAATCGGAGTTGCGGAAAGCGTGAGAACATCGACGTTTGCAAAACGCTCCTTTAGCGCCTCCTTCTGACCGACGCCGAAACGCTGTTCTTCATCGACTACGACAAGACCGATATCATGAAATTCGATATTTTTTGACAAAAGCTTGTGCGTTCCGACAACAACATCAACGCTTCCTCTTTTTAGACCCTGAAGAATTTCGCGCTGTTCTTTTGCAGTTGTGAATCTCGACAACATTCTGACTTCTATCGGGAAACCCTCAAAGCGTTTGCATATAGTCTGATAGTGCTGAAGCGCCAAAATCGTCGTCGGCACGAGGATAGCGCACTGCTTTGAATCGGCCGCGCATTTGAAAACGCCTCTGAGCGCCACCTCCGTCTTCCCGAAGCCGACATCGCCGCAAAGAAGTCTGTCCATCGGATACGGCTTTTCCATATCCTTTTTGATTTCGTCTATACAACGAAGCTGGTCGTCCGTTTCGTCATATTCAAACCGCCTTTCAAAGTCGCTTTGCATATCAATATCCTCTGAAAAAGCGTATCCTTTTATACTCATTCGCTTGCTGTACAGTTTAACAAGTTCATCCGCCATATCTTTGAGCGCAGAACGGACTTTTTTCTTTGTTTTGATCCATTTGTCGCTTCCGAGGGAGTTGAGCTTGACATTGTTTGTCTCGCTTCTGGGGCCGATGTATTTCGCTATCAAATCAAGCTGGGTCACGGGCACATAGAGTATATCTCCCTTTGCATACTTGATTTTGATATAATCCTTTATTGCGCCGCCGGCAGAAAGCTGAACGATACCTTCGTACAAGCCTATGCCGTGGTTGACATGAACAACATAATCCCCGACATTCATCTGGTCGAGTGAATGAAAGCTGTTTGAAGCTTTATACGCCTGATCTTTTCTGAGTTTTCGTTTTATAACTCTCGACGAGTACGAGACGATTTTCAGCTTTGCAGACGGAAAATCCGCCCCTGCGCTCAGACCGCCCGGCATGACGCACACGCCGCCGGGTATAAGCTCTTCAAACTTTTCCCTGAATACACTGTTGTAACCCTGTGCGTACAGATCGCCGCTCAAAGCCTTGGCCGCTTTATCGGTTCCGGCAAAAACAACAGTCGAAAAATCCTTTTTCTTTTTTATCGGAGCAAGATCGTCCATTAAAACGCTTGCCGAGCCGTTCCACGCAGACTGCTGAATACAGTTGAAGTTGACAAGTTCCTTTACCGCAGTGTCAAAACTTCCGCGCGGCATATTGTCCATATATACAGCGCCAAAGCTCTTGTAAATATCGAAAAGCTCTTCCTTTTTGAGCATGAAATCTTCAAGTCCTTTGCACAAAGTACCCGTTTCAAACAGCGACTTGTATTCGCCTGCAAAAAGTTTAAGAGCCGCTTCGGCTTTGTTTCTGACATTCACGCTCTCGCATACGACAAGAATAGTGCTGTCCTTATCGAAATAATCCATCACCCCTGCAACTGAGGAGAACGCTATCGGAAGATATTTATCAAACGAATCAAGCCTGACTCCGCTTTTTATCATCTCGATATCGGCAAATATCTTTTCCTTTGCTTTTACGCTTCCTTTACCCTTGATAGCGGCGGCGAATTTTTCAAGCGTTTCAACCGCTTTCTCATCGTTGTCAAATATAACTTCCCTTGCAGGAATGACGGTTACTTCTTCGATGTTTTCTGTTCGTCTCTGGCTTTCAACATCAAAAAATGCCAGCGTATCAACCGTGTCTCCCCAAAACTCTATCCTCACCGGGTTGTCGCAGCAGACAGGGAAAACATCAAGAATACCGCCCCTTTGGCAGAATTGTCCTGCTCCGTCGACCTGACTGCTCCTGACATATCCTCCGCGCAAAAGTATGTCGACGACGCTTTCAAGGGAAATATCCTCGCCCGATACGATCTTAACGCTTCTTTTTTGCAGTTCTTCAGGCGGGATCGTCTTTTGAAGAAAGCCCTCAACGCTGCATACTGCTATATCGTAATCGTCCGAGACGATTTTTGCAAGCGCATTAAGACGGATATGCTCATACTCCTTCGAAGTAGTCTGAGCCGTCTCAAACGAAAAATCTCTCGCTGCAATTTTTACCGTCCTGCTTCCAAGCGCGGAAATGTCCTCGGCAAGCCTTGACGCCGAAGCATCGTCGGCAGTAACAAGGCAAAGCTTTTTGTTTTCCTGCATATTCAGGGTATGACAGACAAGAGCCTTGCCCACATCGGGAAGACCGAGCACTCCAAGCGGAAGTCTGCCGCTTTTTATGTCAGCGGCAAGATTTTTATAGCTTTCGTCTTTTTGGATCGCAAGGGAAAAACAGGACATCTTTTACCTCTCTGTACGCGCAAATGCCGCAATGTCATTTTCTCTGGCATTACGGTTTTTATGTATATTTATGTTTTTTCTTTTCAAAAAAGGTCAAAAAGCGGCGATGAATTATCCACCGCCGCAATAGTTTTTTAACCGATCACTCTTACGCTCTTTACGCCTTCAACAGCTTCGAGCTTTTCTACATCGCCTTTTATGTCGGCAACAGTGTAAGCAATATCGCCTCTGACGAAAGTGAGCGCGTCAATCGACAGGATATCCTTAACTTTTGCAGCAGAATCTGCAGAATGAATAACGCAGGTTCTCGCGCCGCTCACTTCGGGGAGCTGAACTCTCGGAAGATTTACGGAGTTGATAATCTCGCCTTTTTCAATATAGGCAATAAGCTGGTCAGCCGCCATAACAGCGCAGTTGTCCTCGGATTCGGGAGTAGAAGCGCCCAGGTGAGGAATTGCCGTAACACCCTTAACATCGATCATTTCATCAGACGGGAAGTCCACAACATAAGCGGCAACCTTTCCGCTTTCGAGAGCAGCTATCATGTCGTTTGAATTTACAAGTCCGCCTCTTGCAAAGTTAAGTATTCTGACGCCGTCCTTCATCTTTGCAATAGTCTGCGCATTGAAGAAATCCTTTGTTGCGTCGTTAAGCGGAATATGAATTGAAATGTAGTCACATTTTTCATAAATTTCTTCGACGCCTGAGGCAATTATGATCCTCTCGTCGTCGCTCGTCGGATTTCCAAAGCTGTCATAAGCATAAACAGTCATTCCCAGAGCTGCCGCCGCTTTTGCAACCTTTTTGCCGATCGCGCCGTAACCGATGATTCCGAGAGTCTTGCCGAGAATTTCGGGACCGGCAAAGGCAGATTTGCCTTTTTCAACCTCTTTGCCTACTGTATCACCGTGACCTTTAAGCGTTTTGCACCAGTCAAGCGCTTCGGCAACTTTTCTTGAAGCCATAAACAGTCCGCAGATAACAAGCTCGCAAACCGCATTTGCGTTAGCTCCGGGCGTGTTGAAAACGCAGATACCTTTCTCAGTGTACTTGTCGATCGGAATATTGTTGGTTCCTGCGCCTGCGCGTGCAACAGCAATAACGCTGTCAGCAATTTCCATGTCGTGCATTGCAGCGCTTCTGACCATTATGGCAACGGGGTTTTCCACGCTGTCGCCGCACTGATATGCCGCTTTGTCAAAACGGTCTGTGCCGCAGGCGGCAATTTTATTCAAAGTTAAAATGTTTTTCATTAAAAAAGCCTTCTTTCGAGAGATATCAGATATTCTCTTCTTCAAATTTTTTCATAAATTCAACGAGCTTTTCAACACCTTCAACAGGCATTGCGTTGTAGATGGAAGCTCTCATGCCGCCTACCGAGCGGTGACCCTTCAGGTTTACAAATCCTGCCTGAGCAGCTTCCGAAACAAACTTGGCGTTCATTTCGTCGGAGTCGGTTACGAAAGTTACATTCATCATTGAACGGCTTTCTTTTTCGGCAACAGGCTTAAAGAGCTTGCTGCTGTCAAGGAAATCATAGAGAATGGCAGCCTTTTTCTCGTTTCTTTCTTTCATCTTTTCAAGTCCGCCGATGTCGTTTTTGATCCATTCAAGAACGAGCTTGCACATATAGATATTGTAGCAGGGCGGAGTATTGTACATTGAATCCGCGTCAGCCATAGTCTTATAGTCCATAACAGCAGGAATCTTTTCATCAGCTTTACCGATAAGATCCTCGCGGACAACTACGATCGTAAGTCCTGCCGGGGCAACATTCTTCTGCGCTCCGCCGTAAACAAGACCGAACTTTGAAATATCAAGCGGCTCTGAAAGCATACAGGAGGAAACATCGGCTACAAGCGGAATATCTCCTGTTTCGGGAATATAGGGGAATTTCGTGCCGTAAATAGTGTTGTTAAAGCAGATATAAACATAGTCGGCATCGGGACGGATGTCGTCCTTTTCGATCTTGGGAACATAAGTAAAATTATCTTCCTTGGAGGAAGCGATGACTTTTATGTCGCCGTATTTGAGAGCTTCTTTGTAAGCCTTGTTGGAAAACTGACCTGATACGATATAGTCGGCTTTCTTCGAATTGCTGAGAAGGTTGAGCGGAATTGCCGCAAACTGAAGAGAAGCGCCGCCCTGAAGGAAAAGCACCTTATAGTTATCCGGCACATTGTAAACCTCTCTGAAAAGAGCCTCTGTGTCCTTTGCGATCTTGTCGAAAACTTTGGAACGGTGGGACATTTCCATAACTGACTGTCCGCTTGTTTCGTATTCAAGCATTTCCGATGCGGCTTTCTTCAAAACCGATTCCGGAAGCATTGAAGGTCCGGCTGAAAAATTGTACACTCTTGACATAATGAAACCTCCGATATATATTGCGGATATCTTAATTTATCCGTCAAAAAATTTCAAAGTAAATTATATACTTCGGCATTTTATTTGTCAATGATAATCCTCCGATTTTCACAATTTCGTGGTATTTGACA
>JAFSTS010000245.1 GCA_017445685.1 Clostridia bacterium
GGTTGAAGCAGGCATTCCCGAAGACGACCCCAGAAACCCGGCTGTTATTGCTGACAACGTAGGCGATAATGTAGGCGATGTTGCAGGTATGGGCGCTGACCTTTATGAGAGTTATGTCAGCTCCGTTATCTCCGCTTCAGCACTCGGCGTTTCCGCTTTCAACGGTGATATGAAAGCAATGGCGCTCCCGATGGTCATGGCGGCTCTCGGTATCCTTGCTTCCATCATCGGTTCTTTCCTTGTCCGCACAAGCGAAAAAGCTTCTCAGAAACAGCTTCTTAAAGCTCTCAGCAGAGGCACTAATACAAGCGCAATCATTATTGCTGTTCTCGCTTTGCCGCTGACATATTATATCCTTGGCGACATCAAATTCTACTTTGCTATCCTCGCAGGACTTGCCGCAGGCGTTCTTATCGGTAAAGCAACTGAATATTTCACTTCCGACACATACAAACCTACAAGAAAGCTTTCCGACACAAGTAAAACAGGCGCCGCCACGATCATCATCGGCGGAATAAGCCTTGGAATGCTTTCAACCGCGATCCCGATCATCATCATCGGTATCTGTATCCTCGTAGCATTCTTTGTCAGCGGCGGTTCTATCACTAACCCCGACAGCTCGCGCGGACTTTACGGAATCGCTCTTGCGGCAGTCGGAATGCTTTCCACACTCGGTATCACCCTTGCGACAGACGCCTACGGACCTGTTGCAGACAATGCCGGCGGTATTGCCGAAATGTCAGGACTTGATCCCGAAGTCAGAGAAAGAACAGATGCGCTCGATTCTCTCGGCAACACCACAGCCGCAACAGGTAAAGGCTTTGCGATCGGCTCTGCCGCTCTTACGGCTCTCGCTCTTATCGCTTCTTACATCGACAAGATCAAAGCGGTTGCAGGCAGCGGAGAAGTAGTTACTTCGTTCAACCTCATGGATCCCATCGTTCTCGTAGGTCTGTTCATCGGCGCTTGCCTTCCCTTCATTTTCGCAGCTCTTACAATGGATTCCGTCGGCAAAGCCGCTCAGTCCGTTGTTATCGAAGTTCGCAGACAGTTCAAGGAAATCGTCGGTCTTATGGACGGCAAAGCAGAGCCCGATTACGCTTCCTGCGTTGACCTCTGCACACGCGCAAGCCTTAAAGAGATGATCCTCCCGACTATCGTTGCTATTGTAACACCAATTGTTGTAGGTCTTCTCCTTGGATATCAGGGCGTTGTCGGACTTCTTGCAGGCGCAACTGCTTCAGGTTTCCTTATGGCGATTTTCATGTCCAACTCAGGCGGCGCATGGGATAACGCCAAGAAATATATCGAAAGCGGCGTTCACGGCGGCAAGGGCAGCGATTGTCACAAGGCTGCTGTCGTAGGCGACACTGTAGGCGATCCCTTCAAGGATACATCAGGCCCCTCCATCAACATTCTTATCAAGCTTCTTTCGATGGTATCTATCGTTTTCGCAGCTCTCGTCTATAATTTCCATCTGCTGTAAGAGAATACTTATAAAAGACCACTGACAAGCAAAACCTGTCAGTGGTCTTTTTGCCATTATTTGTAGACTATCTCAATTTCTTTTTTCTTGTAAAGCGCCGCTTCCTTTCTCCTGCCGTACCAGACGATTTCTCTGGCATAAGTTTCAAAATCGTCAAATGTCCTTTCGGGAGTAAATTTGATCAGCGTCTTTCGCTTTTGCAAGGGCTGGTAATTTCTTGAATAAACATTATTAAAGTATGACGGAAAATCATATTTCAGCTCGACAGAATGTTCTTTTTCATACGGCTTTCTCAGCATAGCGGTCTGATATTTCGTCAAGTCCTCAAATATATCTTCCGGGATGTCAAACCGCCTGAGGTAAGGCATTATTTCATCAGCAGAAGCTTCATAGTCATACATCGTTTCCAAAAAAACGCCTTCTTCAAGAGACCAGTTAACATTTCCGGTTTTAGAACTTGCATAATGCTTGCCGTCCTTAAGCGAATCGTCAAGCTTTTTCTTCACTTTTCGGCACACATCTCCCAGGTATCCGGGGGATTTTAGAAGGTATTCAATAAATTCCGTATAAAAATCATAATATTCCGTTTTTGTATCTTCGTATAAATAAATTGCAAAATTTCTAAGAATCGGGAACGCATGAAACGCTTGAATATAGATTGAAAACATATATGCCTTCACCCATGAATCTCTGTCCATTGAATATGTTGATCTTATAACATCATAGGTTTCACCAATATCAGTCTTAGAATCAGCAGTTCCATGCAATGTCAAAAAATTTACTTTAACCGTTTCAATTTTATATTTCTTCAGATATTCCTCTTCCGCCATTGGAGAACACGGTAAAAGATCACATGAGAAAACAAATATTTCACTGTGCTGACCGTTTTTTATCAAGGTACAGATTCCCTTGGCGAAGCTTTCAAATGTCTCTCCCGGAAGGCCTAAAATCAACTCAGAATATGTAGGAATTCCGGCTTCGGAATACTTTTTCATAAGATAGGAAAAGTGTTCAAGAGTCAGATTCTTTCTGCCAATGTTTTCAAGAGCTTCAGGGCACATTGTTTGAAAAGAAATAGTTGCGCCTTTATCCATCCCCTCTGCATTCAAAGTTTTGCAAATTTGAAAAACCCTTTCGGCGCTGTTTTTTTCATAGCATACTCTGAAAATTTTGGGATATCCGTATTTTCTCTTTGCCTTGACAAGCGCGTCAGTTATTTCAAGATCGCGCTTAAATAAACCGAAATTTGAATCGCCGCACAACACATATTGAATCTTATTCTTTGCCATCCATTCAATTTCAGCTTTAATTTTTTCCATAGGAAAAAGACGCATTTTCCCGAACCCGTCCCATTCACAATATGCGCAGGAATAAGGACAGCCACGATTTGTTTCCATGATAACATCAAGCTGCAAATCTTTATACTTTTCGATTATAGTATCGAAAACTCCTGCGGTATATGGAGATGGGAAGGATGATAAATCGCCGTAGTAACCCCTTGGGGTCGTGATTATCTCATCATCTTTACGGTACGCTATTGATTTAACATCGCTAATATCACCGGTCGGCAGCTTTTTCAGCAGATCGGCAAAAGTTTCCTCTCCTTCTCCGAAAGATAAAATATCAATATACGGCTCAGTCCTCAAAAACTTATCGTCTTTGCCGATATTGTGACCGCCAAAGATTATAATACACTCCGGATATTTTTCTTTAACGCGTTTTGCGAGAACTTTATTGTACTCGGTATTCCAGATGTTGTTGGAAAACGCTGCAATATACGGATCCTCATACCGTGAAAGTGCAACATCAATGTCTTCTCTGAAAAATAGAATATCCGGGAAATGATATGCACAAGCAATTTCAGGATATTTCAAGCAATTTGCAATTATAGCTCCTGCCCCATAGGGAAGATAAGCTGAATTTCCGTATATTTCGCAGACTTGCGCGAAATAAACATTTTTTCTCACACTAAACCACCTCGCATATAGCTTCGTAACTTCTTTAATTGTACATTTTATATCTTATCGTTTTTCAATGGTATTTAAAAAGGGATTTATTGACTTTTTTGACATCTTGTGCGATAATATACAGTGTATTATTGTGCCTTGGGGGCTTATTCTATTATGATTACTTTTGAATCACTAACAATTATAATTCTCTCGTCAAATGAAAAAAAATCCTTGAGGACAACACTGCAGCTTTTGGCGGAGCTTTGCGATCCAAAAGATATTGAAGAAATAATCATCTTTCTAAAAGACGAATACTGTCCTGCAAAATATGAAGCTGAACAAATAGTCAAGGAGGGTTGGATGCCGATTCCAACCAGAATTCACGTGCAAACAATTCCCGGACCGGAAGAAATACTTTTTGAAGCTCCAAATTTAGTTCACTCAACCCATTTTATAACTATTGGATCAGATCTTGAAATGGATCTTCATTCAGTGACTGAACTAATAAATGTGAGTAAAAAAAACCCCGAGTCAATAGTCTGTGCTTCGAAATGGATTGAAAAATCAATCAGGGAGAACGGTCGATTTATGCACAATTTATGTGTTCTTGTTGTTAATTTTATTTTAAATAAAATAACCAACTCGAACGCAACTGAGCTTCTTTCGGTTTACCAAATATACCCCAAAAAAATATATCAGGAAATGAACTTCGCCAATGGAAAAGAGGCGTTCTATGGTTATTCGATCAAACCCCTCATTTATGGAGTTTCATATATTGAAATTCCGACAAACTACCGCAGACGCTCTGAGGAAAAATCGAATTACAATTCTCTATGGTACATTAATGTCAGTATATGTTTTATCATGTCGGCTATTAAGCTGAAACATAAGAAAAAGAAAGATTCGTCAGTATAAATATATTTAAATGCAAGGTGCCGAAAGATACTTCTTCCGGCACCTTGTGTTTAACACGATAAGGCTGCCGTCTTAACAATTCTATAACTGCTGTAAGACAAGACCACTCAAAACACCTCTGAAAAACAATATGTGTTTATCATTCGTATGTTATTGTTATTTCATGTTTTTTGTAAATTGCAGCTTCATTTCGCCTTCCATACCAAACTATTTCACGAGCGTATGTTTCAAAATCTTCAAATGTTCTATCCGGAGATATCTTTATTATCGTTTTTCTTTCTTTTAAAGGCTGATAATTTGCTATTAGAATATTTGAAAAATACTCAGGAAAATCATATCTTAAGCTCACAGTATTCGTCTTTCCGTTTGCGTCTCTGACCATAGCCTTCTGATATTCTATCAAATCTTCGAACACATTTGTTTCAATATCAAACTGTTTCAAATAAGGCAATATTTCTTTGAATGTCAGGTTTAAATCACGGACTGCTTGTAAAAAAGCACCTTCTTCAAAAGTCCAGTAAGTGTTACCGATTCGTGAAGCTGAATATACTTTTCCATCTTTTAAAGAATTGTCAAGGCGATATTTCATATCCCTCCAAATATCACCAATCAATCCAGGTAACGATAAAAGGTAATCAACCAAGCCGGAATAAAACCTAAAATAGTCGGTTTTCTTCTCATTATATAGATAAAAAGCGACTAACCTTAATAACGGAAAGGCGTGAAATCCAAGCGAACACGCTGAAAACAAATGTGTTTTGACCCAGTCATCCCTGCTCATCGAATAAGTCGATCTAACAAGCTCCGAATACTCTTCAACTTCCTCTGAGGAATGTGCCACAGCATGAAAATTACGGTATTTTACCTTTACAGTTTCAATTTTGTATTTTTTTCTGTACTCCGGATCTGCCATCAGAGCATTAGGCAAGATCTCACAAGGATATACGCAAATCGTATTATTGTTTCCTTTTTCCAACAGAGAACATATTCCCCTCGAAAAGCTTTCAAAGGTTTCACCGGGAAGTCCCAGAATAAGCTCCGAATATGTCGGAATACCTGCTTGTGTATATCTTTTGATTAACCCGGAGAAATGGTCCAAAGTCAGATTCTTCCTGCCTATGTTTTCGAGTGCAACAGGACTCATCGTCTGAAAAGAAATCGTTACGCCCTTATCCATTCCATTTTTATTTAATTTTTTACAAATCTCAAAAACACGATCTTCGCTGTTTTTTTCATTGTCGACCCTGAATACTTTGGGATAACCGTACTTCTTTTTGGTTTCGACAAGAATATCAACAATTTCAAGATCTCTCTTTAAGAGACCGAAATTTGAGTCGGCACACAAAATATATTCCATTTTATTTCGCGCGCACCAAAGTATTTCATCTCTGATTTTTTCAATTGGAAACAATCTTAGTTTTCTGCTGTCACTCCATTCGCAATACGCGCACGAATACGGACAGCCACGATTTGTTTCGATTATAACGTCCAACTGATAGTCCTTGTATTTTTCAACTATTAAATCAAATACTCCGGCTGTATATGGGGATGGCAATTTTGAAAGATCCTCCTTGCAGCTTTTAGGCGTGACAACAATTTGACCGTTTTTTCGATATGCAATTGAATTAACATTTTCGAGTTTTCCTGCAGGTATTTTTTTCAATAATTCAGCAAATACAGTTTCACCTTCGCCCTGAACAATAATATCAATATAACTTTCTTCATTCAGAAGCTTTCCATCCTGACCAGCGCTATGTCCGCCAAAAACAATAATACATTCCGGGTACTTTTCTTTCACAAGCTTTGCAAGCGCCTTATTGTATTCAATGTTCCAGATATTGCATGAAAACGCCACCATGAAAGGGTCTTTTATTTTTTCAAGCGATGTATTAAGTTTTTCTCTTTTAAATAGAATATCAGGAAACGCAAACTCAGAGGTTATCTCAGGAAACTGCATACAATTTGCGATTATTGTTCCGGCCGCATAAGGAAGATACATGGTTTTCCCGTAATCAACAATTATTTGTACAAAAAAAACATTTTTCATGTTGAGCCTCCGAACAGGATACAAATATAACAATAAAGTTCAACAATTCTCCTCCTTTATTATATAACAGTATCTTAAAAAATTCAATACAAAAAGGCTTTTCTTTTCTTCTGATATGTTGACATTTCAGCGAGAATATGTAATAATCTTTATTAAGAACTATACCTTGACAGAGGTGAAGAAATGATGACTGATTATAAGCTTACAATAATAATCTTTGCCTCAAACGAAAGAGAATCTTTGCGTGAAACGCTGAAAATATTTGCCCATATCTGTGATCCGGAAGATATCGCGGAAGTCCTCGTTTTTCTAAAATCGGCGGATTGTCCGGCAAAGCTTGAACTTGACAAAATAATATCTGAGAAAAATCATCCCTTCGTAATCAGGGAACACATTCAAACTATCCCCGGCTTTGATCAGATATTTTTCGAGGCTCCGAAGCTCGTTGATTCCTCACATTTTCTTATGATCGGAGCGGATCTTGAAATGGATCCTCATTCTGTTCCCGAACTTATAATGCTCAGCAAGGAAAACCCCGAAGCAATCGTCTGCGCTTCCAAGTTTGCCGACGGTTCTTCAAGGGAAAGATACGGTTTTATTCATATGTTGTGCGTGCGTTTCGTAAATTATGTCGTAGGAAGAATAATCCGCTCAGACGCAACCGAAATTCTTGCAACATTTCAAATTTACCCAACCGAAATCCACAGGAAAATGAATTTTACCAGCGAAACGCGAACTTATTACAGCTTCACGATCAAACCAATTGTCTACGGAGTTCCTTACGTTGAAATACCAACAAAGTATGTGCGCAGAGATGAGGGAATATCAAATCTCGGATTGCCGCATTATCTGAAAATGGGGTTAATGTTTATCGACACGGCTGTAAGGCATAAAATCGAAAAGAAACGGGAAGACAGGAAGTAAAGATAAATACAATAGTAAAAGAAAACTATTTGAAAAAAGTACAAAAGTAAAAGACCGTATCTGTAAAAACAGACGCGGTCTTTTGTTTTTAAACAGTGTTCAGATCATGCAATTTCCTGTTTCCAATAAACTCGTTTTATCTCAAATTTATTTTCTTCGACATCAGATGGTTAGTCGCAAAAAACATTCCGACTGCGGCAATAACCTGAACAATAAGTCCGCCGATACCAAAGGTGTTGGACACTTCATTCATACTCTTAAAGGCAAGTTTGATGCCGTCTCCGCTTATGAAAAGCGAAATCGGAAAATAAACCATCACGAGTGCGGAAATGATTTGAAGTATGATATAAACCGCTACAAAAATCAGTATTCCGCCGAAAAAGCCCAGCTTGTTAAACGGCTTTACATTTGCAAGCGTCATCGAGAAGAAAACTTCCGCCACAAGCACAAGTATCGTAACAAACCCGTAGATCAAAGCCGTTGCTATGATTTTTGCAATAGCAGACGCAGTTGGAAGTCCGCCGCCGGAGGTCATGGCTGAAAACATATCGAGCAGCTCGTCAAAGTCTGCTCCGAGACTTTCGCCGAGCTTGGCTTTCGCATACCAGATCGTTCCGACTACCGTGCCGACAAGCACAAGATAGCTGATTGCAAGCCATACGAAAGAAACTATAGCCTTCGAAATCAGAATATCCTTCGACTTTGCAGGAAGCGTATAGCTCAGATATCCCTGGTCGCTGTAGAGCGATTTGTTAAAGTAGTTCATCATGATAATTGTCGTGATCAACACGAGTCCAAGCACAACTATCACAAGTGAAACCGCGCCTATGAATTTCAAAAATTTTATGTCAAACACATAAGAAAGCGCCGTTACGGCAAGCGAAATGAGAGCAACGAGATAAACTGCAAACATCGAATGAGCGCTGCCGATAAAATCGTGTTTAATCAATTTCCCAAGCAAAACGAAATACCTCCTTAAACAACTCTTCAACGGTCTTTCCTTCGTCCGTTATCGTTTTAGCGTCAGTGTCGACAAGCACATTTCCGTTTCCGATCATCAAAACATGGTCAAATGCTCTTTCAACATCATGAATAAGGTGAGTCGACATGATAACCGTTGCGTCCTCGGCATAGTTTTTCATGATAACATCAAGGATATATGACCTTGACGCAGGGTCTACGCCGCCGAGAGGCTCGTCAAGAACATACATCTTTGCATTTCTGCTCATGACAAGGATAAGCTGAAGCTTTTCCTGCTGACCTTTGGACATCGTTTTGATCTTTTGATTGGGCGACAGATTAAAATGCGCTATCATGTCCTCTGCTTTTTTTCTGTCAAAATCCTCATAGAAATCGGAAAAATATTTCAGCGCGTCCTTCGGCTTCATCCAGTCGGCAAGATATGTCCTTTCGGGCATATAAGCGACGATTTTTTTTGACTCCACTCCGGGACGCTGACCGTTGATAAGCACTTCGCCCGTGTAGTCGTTGATAAGCCCCGTGAGGATTTTCAAAAGCGAAGTCTTTCCGCAGCCGTTTGGTCCCAAAAGACCGATAAACTGTCCCCTTTTGAAGTTCAAGGAGACATCCTTCAAAACCTGATTGGAGCCGTATGATTTGCTCAGGTTTTTTATTTGAACGATATAGTCATCGTTGAAAACTTGTGTGTTTTGGTTTTCCAAGTCGTTTTCCTCCCTGTCTGAGATGATTAAATTATCTCAAAGACAAGCGTCCGATTCAACGCTTTTGAGTAAATGAATTGTGAACATTATGTGAATTTCACTTGGTCGTGCTGCCGAAACCGCCGTTTCTGACATCGGTAGCATCGTCATCCTCAGTGATCCCGAACGGTGTGAAGATACCCTGCGCAAAGCCGTTGCCCGCTTTGACGGATACGGTTTTGCCCTCGTTGGAATCGTTGGTGATTTTGATGAAAATGTGGCCTTCGTTGTCGGAATTAAAATAATCGCTGTCGATTATGCCGACGGTGTTGTTGAGCTGAAGCCTGTATTTGAAGCCAAGTCCGCTTCTCGGATAAATCGCAAGCAGCCAGCCTTCGTCGATCCTGACTCTTATACCTGTCGGGATTTTTATGGTTTCACCCGGTTTCATTTCAAAATCCAGCGGCGAAAAAAAATCGTATCCTGCCGAGCCGCAGGTCGCTCTTTTGGGCAGTTTTATCGAATCGTAGACCTGCTTTATGATACTTTCGTTTTCGTCGCCGTAAACATCGAGATAACCTTTTTTGTATTCTTCAAAGCTGACTTTCATAAACTTGGCAATTTTGTTCATCGTCTTTCTCCTGCTTCGATAGTCTTTGACCGTGCGGAAAACCGCACGGTCAAAACGCTTAAATTATTTGTTGTACAATGATCTCTTTACATAAGATGTATGGAGAGTTTCATGAGCCTTGTGGCTTCCGGGTTTGCCGAAGAACTCGTCATATACCATCTTGATCGCCGGATTATCCTGAGATTTCCTGAGGGGAAGATCTTTATCAGCTTCGTAGATAGCCTTTGCTCTGAGAGCCTTGAGGTCTGTAAAGTTGCGAACAGATGCAGGCTGAGTCGGCTGACCGCCGCCGTTGACGCATCCGCCGGGACATGCCATGATTTCAACGAATGTGTAGTCGCTCTTGCCGGCTTTGATGTCTTCCATTACCTTCTGAGCGTTTTTAAGTCCGCTTGCAGCAGCCACCTTGATCTTCAAGCCGCCGACATCGTACTCAGCTTCTTTGATACCCTTTGTTCCGCGAACTTCTTTGAAGTCAACATTTTCAAGCTTTTCGCCGGTGATAATTTCAACAGCATATCTGAGAGCCGCTTCCATAACGCCGCCTGTTGCGCCGAAGATGACGCCTGCGCCCGTGCCTTCGCCGATGGGTGAATCAAACTGTTCATCGGGAAGAAGGTCGAAGTTGATACCTGCTGTCTGGATCATTCTTGCAAGCTCTCTTGTTGTGATCGAATAGTCAACATCTGCTACGCCTGCTGCAGACTGGTCGTCACGCTTGTTTTCAAACTTCTTGGCTGTACAGGGCATAACAGCTACAACCACCATCTTCGCAGGGTCGATGCCATATTTCTGCGCGTACCAGGTTTTCATTGTTGCGCCGAACATCTGCTGAGGAGATTTGCAGCTTGAAAGATGGTCAAGCTGATCAGGGAAGTAATGTTCGCAATATTTGACCCATCCGGGTGAACAGGA
>JAFSTS010000246.1 GCA_017445685.1 Clostridia bacterium
TATTTTGAGCCGGGCCTCAGCATGCCACAGGTTATTGACAAATTGTTTTTTGCAAATAACGCTGTTCTGAAAGATGAATATGACAGGTTGTTTTCATCTGTTTTCAGCAATCCGGACACCATGAAGCGCATAATAGAATTTTTGGCATCCAGGCGGGAAGGGTATAGCAGGTCGGATATTGCCGAAAAACACGAGTTCAGCTCGGGAGGGACGCTTACAAAATGCCTGAACAGTCTTATCGAGAGCGATTTTATCACCAGGTATGTCCCTTTTGGTGAAAGTATATCACATTATAAACTGACAGATCCGTTTTGCCTTTTTTTTCTGCATTTTATGAGAAAAACGCGCAGAGCGAATCCTTCTTACTGGACAAACAATCATAACTCGTCTTCGGTGAATTCCTGGCGTGGACTGGCTTTTGAAAATGTTTGCTTCAGGCACGTTGACCAGATCAGGAAGGCACTTGACATCTATGGCGTCCATACGACGCATTCTGCATGGCTGGGGTATGATGAAGAGCTTGGCGGAGCACAGATCGATCTGATATTAGACAGGGATGATCATATATTAAACATGTGTGAGATAAAATTTCTCAGCAGTGATTTTTCGGTGAATGCAGCTTACCAGCGCAAGCTGGCCAACCGACAGGCCATCATTCAAAAGATGATCTCACCCAAACAGGTGATACATCATACATTAATCACCACATATGGCCTTACTCAAAATGCGTACAGCGGGGTATTTTCCAAAGTTATAACATTAGAGGACTTGTTTCAAATTTGACATGCGCCAGAAAGCGGAAGGAGAAAACACAAATGATTACACCGACACTCGCACGGTTTATTCTGCAGGAAGAGATCGAAGAATACGAAGCACAGCTTGCAAAAAAGGATAGCGCACTTGCGAAGCAGGAAAAAGCTATAGCGAAAAAGGATGCCTCTCTTGAAAAAAAGGACAGAGAGATTGCCCGCCTTCGCGCGAAGCTTGCCGCAAAGAGTCAAAAACAGCAAAAATGATGCATACGCCTGCACGTTCTTGCCGAAGCAAAGACTCGCTGAAAAACAGGATTTTGACAAATTATGCGACGCGATCAAGTCCGCCTGCAAAGCGGCAGGTTAGCGCGACCACAATATCATGTAGACACCTGTGTCAACAGACACAATTCGCAAAAATTTCTTTGGAAAAATCCACATTTTCCCGTAAAGTCAGACGATTAGACTGCCGATACTTAGATATATCGCAACAGCGGTTTTTCTTTGCTGTGCGTTGATGATAGCATAAAAGCGCTGTTACGCCGTTTTTTGAACGGAGTCATATCAGCGCAGGGGATTCAGATTACGCAGACGGAAGGGTAGCCGCCCGCGTAATGATAGAGGATGCGGTGAATTGCAAGTGAAAGGGAGAAAGACGATGAATGCAAAGGTGAGAAAGAAAAGGTTTTGGGCGGCGATGTTGTCGATTGTAGCGGTGTTTGCGTTGGCACTCAGCGGTGTGGAAACGCCGAAGATGCAGTCGGTGTATGCGGCGGTTGATGGAGACGTAATTGTTCCTCACGGAGGTACTTCGGTTGAAATAGGCGGAACAACAATAACCCTTCAGGTTTGGAATAATAATACGAAAACTACCTGGTCTCAAGTTGATAATAATAATAATAATGTGAACTGGAAAAAAACCAGTGGCGACGGAGAGGTAGGATTAACGATCGTTGACTCTGAAGGAAATGATGCTGACAAAATACTAGGTGAGGGTTTAAAAGAAGGGA
>JAFSTS010000247.1 GCA_017445685.1 Clostridia bacterium
CTCCGCGCAGCTCGCAAGCTCAGGTGACTCCGCAGAGCTCGCAAGCTCAGGTAACTCCGCAAGGCTCGCAAGCTCAGGTAAACATTCAGTTGTTGCAGGAATTGGTGTTGACAACATCGCAAAAGGTAAAAAAGGCAGTTGGCTTGTTCTTGCTGAATGGGTTTTCGATTATGAAAAAGGGCGCTATATTCCTAAATACGTTAAAAGCAAGAAAATAGACGGTAAAACGCTGAAAGAAGACACTTTTTATCAGCTTAAAGACGGTAAATTCGTGGAGGTAAGAAATGAAAAATAAGAAATTAAAATCAAAGTACATAACAATTCTGCGCTACATATTCAGAGGAACGCTGGCGTTCTCGATATACGGAATGTTCCGTGCAATCGGGGTCTATGATGTGACAAATCAAAGCTTCGGCTTGACAATGTTGAAAGTGCTGTACTGCGGTGCGGTCATGGGTCTGTCCGTCTGGGCGCTGATAATGATTGACAAGTATTATTCAAGACGCATTGAAAGCATGAAGACATCAGAAGTTTCTAAAATGATCTGTGACGAATCCCCCTGCGATTATTGCATTTATGCAGAAGACGACGGAACCTGTAGTGGTCATATCTGCGAGAAGTGCGTGAAAGGAGTATCAGAATGGCTGAACGAGAGAATTTAACGGTCGATTGGGATAAGTACCTTGACCAAAGCATTGACCTAATTGATATGGCTCGGAAAGTGACTTTTCTTGAAGCGGACAAGCGTGTGCTCGCAGATGAGAATAATAAGCTGAAGCGTGAGCTGTATGATTTTATAACTAAATATGATCAAGCCATCGCAGAAAACAAAGAAAACGCTGAAGCGTTGTATAATATCGACCGTTTACTCGAACGCAAATGTAAGGAGCTTATTGACGCACGAGGCGAAATCGAAAAACAGAGCAGATGGATTAAAGCTCAAAAGAAGCAAATTCAAGAGTTGAAAAAGTCAAAAAATCATACCAAAACGGTTGAGGTGTGTCCTCATTGTATGACAGAGAATGTTTATCCGAACTATGATGTTGTCGGGAATAATTACACAGCTGTTTGCAAGAACTGCGGTGAAGAAATAATGCTATGCGATGAATGCTTCCACGCTGATGACAATAGAGAACATAAATGCGATTGGACAGAAAAAGACGGATGTTTCAGGAAAAAGGACGGTGAAATAGATGATTGAGATATATCACGATAATTTTCAAAATTACAAGCGTTATTCAGTCAAAAAGGCGCAGCTTGTAATTGCCGACATTCCGTACAACATCGGTGAGAATGCATACGGAAGCAATCCGATATGGTACAACGGCGGTGACAACGCAAACGGCGAAAGCAAATTTGCAAAATCTAATTTCTTTAATGGCGATGGTCAGTTTAATATTGCAGAATATATGCATTTTTGCAATAAACTGTTAAAAAAAGAGCCTAAAGAACGGGGAAAAGCTCCGGCTATGATTGTTTTCTGCGCCTTCGACCAAATGCAGACAGTAATTAATTATGGCAAGAAGTACGGGTTTGCCAACAGTTATCCGATATTCTTCTGTAAGAACTATTCAGCACAAGTTTTGAAAGCAAACATGAAGATTGTCGGCGCTATGGACTATGCGGTCGTTCTGTACAGGGACAAGCTGCCGAAATTCAACAATATAGGTAAAGACGGAAACAAACATATGATATTTAATTATTTTCAATGGCAGCGTGACAGCAAAAAAGATTATCCAAAAATTCATCCGACACAAAAGCCTGTAAATGTTTTGAAAACGCTTATTAAAATCTTCACGGATGAGGGAGATGTGATTATCGATCCCGTTTGCGGAAGTGGAACAACATTAAGAGCTGCTGCGGAACTGAACAGAAATGCTTTCGGCTTTGAATGCAACAAAGATTTTTTTAATAAAGCAAAAGAATTTATGCTGAAAGATTATCTAAAAAAGGAGAGTGAAAACAATGCCATATTATAACACTTGTCAGAACTGCGGAGCTACACTTGACCCGAATGAGGTCTGTGACTGTCAAAGAAAGGAAACGAAAATGTACATCTGTGAAAAATGCAACAAGCTGTATGAAGAAGACGAGATACCGACCCATATTGAACATCATCCGTATGGGAACGGAACAGCAGAAGAAGTCGTTGCAGATTATGGATGCTGCGGTCAGGGGCTTGAAGAAGCGGTACAATGCGACAGGTGCGGTGAATGGTATGCAATCAGCTCCGATGACATCTTTGGGAACGCACACACGGTTTGTAAAAACTGCTATACGGAAATGTATTCAACGGACAAAATCGTTAAGATCGCACAGAAGGAAGATCAGAAATCATCCGTTAAGATCAATGAGCTGCTTGCGTATGTGTTCGAGCCGGACGAGATTGAGGAAATTCTATACAAAGAGCTACACGCACTATGTAATTTCTATAAACTGCTTTCCACGAAAATGAGTATAGAAGCATACGCCAACGAAGACATCAACGACACAGCAGATGAACTGTTTGCGATGGAAAAGGAGAAGAAAGAATGATAATTTATCAAAACGGAAAATATGTTGTCACGCAAAGCGAGATCAACAAGCATGTTGCGATTGGCAAAGCACTGCCAGATGGATGCGTTGATCCGATAGTGTTTATGAGTTATGACGAGAGGTCTCCATATTTGAAGCCCGCAGAGGGAAAGAAAATCCTTGAAAATTTCTTGAAGCAGAGGGGTTGGAAGGATGAAACTCGAAATCAGCAGAGGGGATGACAGATTGACCGTTGCGACTATCTTGATCAAAAACGGTTACACTGTCAGGCAGGTCCGGGAACGGAAACAACCGGAAAAGAAATACACATACTTTCTGAATGCAGAGAAAAACGAAAAGAGGGATGAATAATGACACATTGGAAAAAGCTGACTAACCCGAACTATCTCGGCGTTTATTCGCTCGAAAACGGGAAAGACATGATTCTGACGATAGATAAGCTCCGGCAAGAGCAGGTAATAGGCTCAGACGGGAAAAAGGGCGAATGTCTCGTCTGCTACTTCGTTGAGAACGTCAAGCCGATGATCATGAACAAGACAAATCTTAAACAGATCGAGAAGCTTGCAGAAAGCCCGATGATTGAAGAATGGCACGGATTGAGGATTCAGATCGGATCGGAAAAAGTAAAGGCATTCGGCGAGGTCGTTGACGCGTTGAGAGTGAGAAATACGAAACCTGAAGAAGAAAAAATTGCCTGTGAGAAGTGCGGAGCCGTGCTCGAGCCGTTTGGCAACCTTTCGGCGAGTCAGCTTGCAAAGCGAAACAAGGCAAAATACGGAGCTGTACTTTGCGTAGAATGTGCAATGGTAGCGAAGAAGGAGCAGGAAGGAGCGGACACAGATGGACAAACATGATTACTTTTCGCACGAAAACAATATGAAGTATATGTCAGTTTCGCAATTCAAAGCGTTCGACAAATGCGAAGAAGCGGCACTTGCTGAATTGAACGGTACATACGAGCGAGAGAAGACAACTGCGCTATATGTCGGGTCGTATGTTGACAGCTATTTTGAGGGAAGTCTCGAAATGTTCATGCAGAACAACCCTGAGATATTCAAAAAAGACGGGACGCTGCTCTCTCCGTTCAAAAATGCCGAAAGCATCATCGAACGCATTGAGAGGGACAAGCTCTTTATGGAATTCATGTCCGGAGACAAACAGGTCATCATGACAGGCGAGATCGATGGCGTTCCGGTCAAGATCAAGATTGACAGTCTTTTGCCGGACAAGATCGTTGATCTGAAGGTCGTCAAGGACTTCAAACCGCTATACAAGGAAGAGGAAGGACGGCTGCCATGGTATGAATATTGGAGATACGATCTGCAAGGGGCGGTATATCAAGAAATAGTTCGGCAGAACACCGGTAAAACGCTGCCGTTTTATCTTGCAGCAGCGACAAAAGAGCCTGTAACGGACATCGGAATATGGCACATTGAACAGGATCTGCTTGATTTTGAGTTTGAGAAGTTCAAAGACAAAATAAGATACTACGATATGATTAAACAGGGTGTTCTCGATGCCTCACGCTGCGAGAAATGCGATTACTGTAAAGAAACGAAGATTTTATCAATGAGCGACATTCGCTCTTCCGGGGAGGAATTTGGCGATGATTAACAATGTCGTAATTATGGGAAGACTTACACAAACACCTGAACTCAAAGTGACCGGGAACGGAGTCGAAGTGACTTCGTTCTGCGTTGCTGTTGACAGAGGATATCAGAAGCAAGGCGAAGAGCGACAAACGGATTTTATCAACTGCGTTGCGTGGCGACAGACGGCGGTATTCATCAGCAAATACTTTGGAAAAGGGCAGATGATCGCTCTGACCGGCTCGATCCAGACGCGTAAATATGAAGACAAAGAAGGACATCAGAGGACAGTAACGGAAATAGTTGTCAACAATGCGAGCTTCTGCGGCTCGAAGTCGGAAACATCTCCAAGAGTAACAGCCACCGAAAGCGACTATGAAGAGCTGACCGACGGCGATGACGATCTGCCGTTCTGAGAGGTGCTGCGATGATCATTCAAATCGACACAAGAGAGAAGCAAAAAGCAATAGCGAAAATATTGTCATATTTTGACCAAAACGGCGTCAAACACTATTCAAGCAAGTTATTTGTCGGTGATTACATGAACATGGATAATCCGAAGCTAATTGTCGACAGGAAGCAAAATCTGCTTGAGCTGTGCAGCAATGTGTGTCAGGATCACAAGCGATTCATAACCGAGATACAGAAGGCTAACGAAGTCGGAATCAAGTTGATCTTTCTCGTTGAACACGGCGGCTGCATTAAGCGCCTTGAAGATGTAGATAAATGGGTGAATCCTCGTCTGAAGACGTCTCCGCTCGCTGTGTCCGGTCAGCGACTATTCAAGATTCTGTATTCGATCCGGAAGAAATACGGTGTTGAATTTGAGTTTTGCGACAAGCGCAATACCGGCAGAAGAATAGTTGAATTGTTAGAGGAACACGAATGAACAATAAATTCATTAAAATTGATATATCTCTCTTTCAAGACGAGAATTTGAACAACACCGAGCGAATCATTTTTTCCTACATACAGGGTTTTCCTGACGGATATTTTTCGACGCTCACATTTATGGCGGACACGCTTGGGCAAACAAGAGAATCAATCTCAAGAAACATCAATCATTTGGTAAAAAAAGGGTATGTTGAACGGTTTGTAAATGCGCAAAATGTTCCTGCTTGGAGAGCGTTAAAAAAAGTCACACCGCCGTTAAAAAAAGTCACGGACACCGTGAAAAATAATCACGGTCAGTGTGAAAAAAGATCACGGTCACCGTTAAAAAAAGTCACGGAAAGCGTGAAAAAAGATCACACAAATAATATATTAAAAGATAATTATAAGAAATTTGATAAGATAGTTATACCGGAATCGGAACAAAAAACAGAACAACCAAAACAATTCAAGCCGTCAAAAAAAGAGGTTTTGGATTATTTCAGATCGGAACGGCTGAACGGAGATGCAGAAAAGTTTTACGAGCATTATTCAAAATACGGCTGGCAGTATAAAGGCGAGCCGATTGTGTGGAAAGAAAAAGCAAAAGAGTGGTCGAGCAGAGAGTTTAACTCTGAGCCAAAAGCAGAAATCGAACATGATGAGGAATTTGACAGAAAATTCGGGGGTGTGAAAGTATGAGCTTGTATCAAGCCGTTGAAAAAATTGAGAATGCAGCAAACAGCTCTATCGGGAAAGAGAATGAAGACTATATCGGAGTAGATGATTTGCTGTACTGCGGCAAATGTCACACGCCAAAGCAGGTGGTCATCAATCTGTGCGGACAAATCAAAAAGCCGAATTGCCTGTGCAAATGCGGAGTTGAAAAGCGTGACAGATTCGAATTGTCAAGAATGGACGAAAAGAAGCGCCGGAGAATTGAAGAGTTTCGAAGAATCGGTATACCGGGTAAGGAGCTGCGAAAATGCACATTTGAAGCCGATGACGGATATAATCCTGAATTGACAAAGATAGCGTTGAATTATGTTGACAACTTCCAGGAGATTATGTCAGCCGGCAAAGGGATATTGTTTTACGGCGATGTCGGAACGGGAAAGACCTTCACGGCAGCAGCTATAGCCAACGCTCTGATCGACAAAGGATATAAATGCTTCGTGACGAACTTTTCGACGATAATCAATACTCTTTCAGGAATGTTTGACAAACAGGAATATATTGACAGGCTTAATTCTTATGCGCTTTTGATCATTGACGATTTAGCAGCCGAAAGAAGTACGGCATACGGAAACGAGATAGTGCACTCGATAATAGATAATCGATGTAATGTCGGACTTCCGATGATAGTAACAACAAATCTGACGGCTGAAGAATTGAAGTGTCCGAGGACAAAAGAAAACAAAAGGATTTACAGCAGACTTCTCGATAAATGCTTTCCTGTTGAGATGAAAGGCAAAGACAGACGAAAGCAGAAGTTTGTTGAGGAATACGACTATTATCACGAAATTCTTACTTTCGAGGAACTGTGAGGCGATGACAAAATGAAATCAAGAATCAAAATGAACGACGAAGTCAGGAAAGCTGTTGAACTGATAAAGCGGCAGAATGAACGTGCGACAGACCGAGGTGCTATGATTGTTACACTTGGAATGTGTGTTGCTCTGTCGGAAATTGGAATCTGTGACAACACGATCAGGAAAGCGGTCAGAAAAATGCATGGTATTGTTGAAGGCGTTGCCGATGAAATGACCGAGAACAAAGTCAGCTATGGCACAAGCAATCACCTGAATGTTGATACCGACACGAACAGAGAAAAACTGCATGAGATGTGTTTGCAGTATGAATTTGATTTTTCCGATGACATCCTGATCCGCGAAGAAATCAAAGTCGGCAATGAAAAAATTCTGATCTGAGGTGATCTTTTGACAAGAAAAGAATTGAACGGCAGCTTCTACGCAAAGCAGCTTATCAGAAGCTATCAGGAGCAGATAAAGGAGCTTCAAGAAAAAAGTCTGTCGCTGAAATCATCAAGCAGTTTTACCGGCGCACCGTCTGGGCAGAGCAAAAAAGCGGCATATACGGCTTATATTGAACAAATCATCTGTCTTGAAGAAAAGCTGCAAGACGCTATCGAAAGGCAGTTACAAGCCGAAGCAAAGACAACAGAATACATAGAGCAATTCAACAACGAAACGGAAAAGCTGCTGCTTCGTCTGAGATATATCGAACACATGAGCTGGTCGGAAATCGCTGACGAGATGAATTATTCCGAACGGCACATTTTGAGACTTCACAGAGAAATTTTGAAAAGATGTCAGTAAATGTCATAGAATGTCACCCTTGTCATCTGCTATAATTAGAATTGCAGGAATTTATAAACCAGCTTTTGCTCTCCTTTATATTTTTTCTTTCTTGCAGCCGGGTGTGATGTGCTTTGGGTATGTCACACCCGAGCATAGAAAAGGAGCAATATGAATTATCGGCAAAAACATAATTATGAAAATCTGAATAAAGTAATTTTTGACGGTGAGGGCGAATATGACATTCCCCTGCTGAAAAATGAAAACATAACTGTTGATGACTTCATCGGCTTTAATTTTGCGAAAAGCTGTCAACGACCTGAAAACAAATGTGTTCATTTTTTTATTGACGATTATCAGTTCAATCGGTTATGGAATCGACCGGACGCATATATCGACCTTTTGAAACGCTTCAAGGCAGTTTTCACACCTGATTTTTCTCTATACACCGATTTCCCGAAAGCAATTCAGATTTACAATCACTACCGTAAGCATTGGCTCGGCGCATATTGGCAGGAACACAGCATCAAAGTTATTCCGACCATCACTTGGAGTGACGAATCGAGTTATGAATGGTGTTTTGACGGCGAGCCGATAGGCGGTGCCATTGCTGTGTCTTCTGTCGGTACGCAGAAACGAGCTGAAAGCAAAGAGCTTTTTTTGAAAGGCTATAATGAAATGCTCAATCACCTGAATCCGACATTGATTTATTTTCACGGCAGTGTCCCTGATGAATGTAAAGGAAATATATGCCGAATTGAAGCGTATCAGGAAAAACTACATAAGATGTGAGGAATAAAATGGGTGGAAACGGCGCTTCAAGCGGATTTTCTGTTAACAAAAACAAATATGGATCTCAGTACAAAGCTATATTTACACACGGTAACATTAAATTCGTAGTCAAGAGCAAGAAAAACACAGAGCCTCTTTTAGAAACAATGACAAAGGGTCGTGTTTATGTTGAAATAAACAAAAGTGGTAATGTTAAAACAATTTATTATTTTGATAATGATTTAAAGAAAAGAAAAACAATAGATTTGCTACATAAACATCGAAAAATGCAACCACATGCACATCATGGATATTATCACAGTGAGAACGATGGTCCTAAAGGTGGTACAAATCTAACGCCACAAGAAAAGAAAATGGTTGACACAGTGCTAAACGCATGGTATAATTACAAAAGAAACAAGTAGTAGTGAAGGTAGCAGCACACGTTGATGGACGTAGGCTCGGTGCAAGTCCGTGCGCTTGTTTCAGGGTGCAGAAATGCACCCTATTTTTATACATCGAAGTGAGTGAATGAATGAAGAAAACTTAAAATCTTTTGACAAACGAACAGAGAGCGAACAGAGAGAAATTGCAAAAAAAGGCGGTATTGCCTCAGGCAAAGCAAGAAGGCAAAAAAAGACAACTTCACAGCTTGTCAATACCGTCCTTAACTCAAAACTTGACGGAAACAAAAAGAAAATCCTCAAAAAGAACTATTCCGATCTTGACGAAAGCGACTGCACTGTAAACGCTCTATTGATCGCCGGAATGGTGAGTGCTGCACGCGAAGGGAATGTAAAAGCGTGGCAGGAGCTTCAAAGCTACCTTGATAAAGCAGAAAAGGCTGACGAAGCAGATCAGCAGTATCATCTTCCGATCAGCGACATCACGGTTGATTTTGTTGAGCTTTACAGAGTTGTACACGATGTGTTTGATGGCAATTCCTCAGTCCGTGAAATTATCTGCAAAGGCGGACGCGGCTCTATAAAATCAAACTTTTGGGCTGGGCTTGCAGAAGAGACAATTTACAATGATCCTCAGGCGCACATAGTTTTTACAAGGCGATACAAAACCGATCTTAGAGGATCGGTATATAATCAATTTATTAAAACAATTACAAGACACGGCAAAACTGACGAGTGGGATTTTCAAGTCTCCCCTATGCAGGCAATTTATAAAAAAACAGGTCAGACAGTTCAATTCATCGGTGCCGATAAGCCTATTTCGAGTAAGTCAAGCACTATGCCTTTCGGCTATGTAAAACTGCTTATTCACGAAGAAAGCGATGAAATGCAGGGCGTTGAGCAGATGGACTATATGGAAGATACCTTTCTACGAGCGGACACTCCTGCACTTGATGTTAAAATCTTCAATCCCCCGAAATCGGCAAACAATTTCATGAACGAATACACGGCAAGCAAAGATGGCGATCCTGCGACTTTTGTTTGCCATTCTTTTTACTACAATGTTCCGGTCAAATGGCTCGGAAAGCGATTTTTTGAGCGTGCTGAGTGGTTCAAGCAGCATAAGCCGAAATATTATGCGAACAACTATCTCGGCGAAGTTACCGGCACAGGCGGCAGTATTTTTGAAAATGTCAATGTCAGAAAAATTACTGATGAAGAGATTGAAGCGATGCCATATTTCAGTTACGGTCTTGACTTTGGCTATGAACATCCGCAGGTATTCATAAAATCCTACTACGACAGAGACAAGGACATTTTATACTGCATCGAGGAAGTTTACTCAAAGAAATGCAAAAACTCAACCTTTGCCCGAAAAATAGCAAAATACAAAAAACACGAAATCATCGCAGACAGCGCACGACCTGACAGTATCGCTGAAATGAACGACTGGGGATTTATCGTCCGTGGAGCAGTCAAGCGATGGGGAGCAAACAAAGGGCGCGATTACTGCTGGGAATGGCTTCAGCAGACAACCCAAATTGTCGTTGACCCGGAAAGAACTCCACATCTTAAAGATGAATTGCTGAAGCTTGAATTTGAGCAGCTCAAGGACGGTACTTTTTCGAGCGAATATCCACGCTTGAACGAAGACTGCATTATGGCTCTCATTTATGGTCTGAACAGAGAAATCAGGGAGAGCCGCCGAGAGGATTTGTATTCAGATGAAACAGATGACGAAGAGGAAGAATTTGACGAATGAGTGAAACGCTGAAAAATATATTCAAAAAAATAGCCGCTCGGCTCGGTTTGGAAATTAAGGACAAATCAGAGCAAAGCGGCTTTTCTTATGCAGACAAAGGTTTAAACCCTACCGCTATCGGAGCTGCGACCATTGCCACGATAACAATTGACGACAGCACTATAACCATTAACGGCGAATCAGAGCGTGCAAGGGCGTTACAGAATATTTGCGAATATTATGCCGATGAAATTCTTCCTATTGCTGCCGAAGTTTCCCTTGCAACGGGTGATTGCATTGCAAGACCTTACACGGACGGCAAAGATATCGGAATAGATATTATCGGCAATGAAGACTTCGCGATAACAAAAGCCGTTGGCAACAAAATTAAAGGCGTCATAATGAAGATTGCCGAATATGAGCAAAACAACAGCAAATACATCCTGACTGAATCGCAGAAGCTGCGCGAAGAAAACAGTGTTTCGGTGTGTTCAATCGAGCGTTTTGCATATAAAGACGGAAAAGAAATACCTTTGCCGGCAACTGATTGGGCGAATTACCAGCAGAAACAAGAAATCACATCCGACTGTCTTCTGCTTGGGCGTTTCAAATGTCCAACTATTAACCGAAACAATTACAACTCTCCAAACGGAGTACCTA
>JAFSTS010000248.1 GCA_017445685.1 Clostridia bacterium
AGGAAAGCCGACTGTGCTTTTAAACTCAAGCAATATCGTGTTTGTGCCCTCAGTGCAGTATTTCAATGCGCCTTCTATGCCGTCGTCGTTGAGCGCATAACAGTTGTATTCATATCCCTGATAAAGCTCAATGCCTATTTTCTTTGCTTCTGCGCTTACTTCCGAGAAAGCGTCTTTAAGCCTGTCCTTGTCGTACCCGGCGCGCATGACGTGCGGAGTCGCGATTATCTTATCAAAACCTATATCTTTTGCCGCATGAAGCATTTTTACCGATTCTTCAATGCTCTGCGAGCCGTCGTCAACGCCGCAGAGAATATGGCTGTGAATATCTATCATATTTTTCTCCACAATTAAGATTCTTTAAGGCTTTTATTCTTCCGACTTTTGTTCTTTTGCTTTTTTGGATTCGTTCTTTTCTTTGAGCTTTGCTTCCTTTTTGGATTTCTTTATATCTTCTTTTCTGTTGCCGTAACTGTAGCCGTAGCCGTATCCGTAACCGTAGCCATAACCGTAGCCGTTGTTATATCTTCCGTATCGGCTTCTGTAATAATAATATTTTCCGAGACCTTTCTCGGGATCGGCATCATTAAATACTGTGCCGATGATGTTTGCGTTTGCTTTCTTGAGCTGTTCGATCGATTTTTCGATAATCCTGATGTCCGCTTTGCCCTTTCTGATAACGAGAACAGTTGCGTCCACCTGCGCGGCAATAATCGCTGAGTCGATGAACATTGAAACAGGAAGAGTATCGTAAATTACGATATCAAACTTTTCTCTCATCTCCTCCATCGCTTTTGAAAAACGCTTGGAATCAAGCAGCTCAACGGGGTTTACGACTCTTGCGTCGACATCGAGGAAAAACAGGTTTTCATTCTGCGTCGGAGCGGCGGCTTCTTCAAGAGTGCAGTCTCCGGCAAGGTAAGAGGTCAAACCTTTTTTAGGTCTGAACTTGAACATATTTCCCTGCGTCGGACGCCTCATGTCGCATTCAACCATCAGCGTCTTTTTGCCTGCCTTTGCCATTTCAATAGCAAGAAAGTGGGAAATCGTACTTTTGCCTTCGCTGGGGATTGTACTTGTAAGGCAGATCGATTTTATCGGGTTGTCAATCCCCGAAAACTGTATGTTTGTCCTGAGCGTTTTTATAGCTTCCTGGAAATTGCCGTTGTCATATCCGTAACCGTTGTAGCCATATCCGCCGTAACTGCCGTAACCGTAGCCGCTATAGCCATATCCGCTGTAGCCGTAGCCGTTATATCCGTAACCGTATCCGTAGCCGTAGTTGTCTTTTTTCTTAAATGAAAACATAACTTTTCCGTCCTTTCACAAACATCAGATCCCTTATTCCTTCGAGGAGTTTTCCTTTTCGTCCTTCTTCTTGGAGTCGTCCTCCTTGTAAGAGTTATAGCTGTCGTATCTGCCGCCCGATGTTCCTCTGAGTCTTCCGATGTTTGCAAGAATGGGCAGCTCGAAAAGCTCTTCCACTTCTTCGGGTGATTTGACAGTGTTGTCAAGCAGCTCAAGCAAAATCACAACACCGGCAGAAGCTACAAAGCCTGCCACAAGGCAAAAGACCGTGTTTTTCAGCTTTGCAGGAGACGATGGCGTTCTCGGAACTTCCGCGTAGTCGACAACGTTCACATTTTCAACATTCATGATGTCAATGACAGTCTCTTTGAAAACAGCAACCATTTCGTTGGCGATCCTCGCGGTCATCTCCCTGTCTTCACCGACAACAGTCATTCTCATAACGCGCGTATCGTCGCTGCTGGAGATATTGACCTTGTAGCCGGCAAGGCTGCTGATGCCTATGTTTGCAGCGACCTTATCCTTGACCCTCTTGCTTGTCGCAAGAACATTGTAGTCGGCAACGAGCAAGTCGCTGATTCTCAGATCGGAATAAGTGGTCGCGCTGTCTTCCTCGGTCTGCTGACTCTTGGTGTCGAGAACATAGAAGGTGGAGTAAGCAGTGTACTTGGGGTGTATCACGCTGTAGTTGATATAACCGCCGACGATGCCGAAGATGAGCGTGACGACGATGATAATAATTGCGTTTGACAAAAGAGCAGTGATGAGTTTCTTTATGGTCATTGGTCTTCTCCTTTTTATAAAGTGCTTAAATTCAAACCGGCAAGCGAAACAGACAAAATTCTGCTTTTTTTACGCGTTTTGCCGATATTTCTTCCAGTTTAACTAATCTTTAGCTACTATAATAGATATATTCTATCACATCAACATTTAAAAAGCAACATTTTATTTTTCGGAGAAAATCAGAATATATTTTCAAAAAAAGGTTTTTGGCTTTCTGAAATCTGTTTTGCGATTGCAGAAACTTTTTCGCATTTTTTCTTAAAATCCTCGGCTGAGTTTGAATATTTTATTTCACGAATCTCCTCGTCCTCATCTTCAAAAGCTTCCTCGTCCACAAAAAACTGCATATATTTCCTTTGCTTTTCCCAGACAGCTTCGAGCTGCTGCGCATATTTTTTTATGTCGTTTTCATTTTTGATATTCTGCGCGCAGGAATACGCAGTTTCGGAAAGCTTTGAAGCGGATTTTCCAGAGACAACACAGCAGCAGACGCACAGTACCGCCGTCACCGCCAGTGTGCAAATTGAAAACACAAGTCTGCTCATTTTTCATCTTCCTTTTCTACGATATAGTAATTTCCGCCCTTGTCGCAGGTCATGATCATGA
>JAFSTS010000249.1 GCA_017445685.1 Clostridia bacterium
AGTCCGTTTTTTTCGTATAGCTCGATCAGCCTCGGCAGGTCGCTTTTTTTTGCAGTTCGAATTTTATTTTCCATTTAAGACTTCCTTTCATCTTTTTGAAATAATATGAAAGGAAAACAGAAATTATTCTCTCGGAGGAGCAATAAACCTGTTGATAAAAAGCGCTGAAAATGCGCCGATAAGCGTGCCGGCAACTCTGTTGACTGCAAAATAAAGCGGCGCGCTCACATCGGTGCCGACAAAAATAATCAGAAAAGTTATAACTGAAATCGAAACCGAAATCGGATTGTTTAAATAATTGCAAAGGCTGATTATCAGAATCACGCCAACCACGGCAAAAAGGATATATAGCCTGCCTGAGAGAATTTTACGGCTTACGGATAAAAGTATTACCGCCGATCCTCCGCCGACAACTGAGCCTATGACGCGGCTGAGAGCAACTTTTTTTGAGCGTTCAAGGCTCTCCTGCATACAAATCACTGCGGCAATGCACGCAAAAGACGGCGAGCCGTCAAAGATCGCGGCTTTCAAAAAGGAATAGATCGAGCCGCCTTCGAAAAAGCCGCCGACGAAAGAAAAAGCTTCATATACCGTCAGGCATGCAAGAACGCACAAAGCGGTTTTGAAAGTCCGCATACCGATGAAAAATGATTTTTTCAAATTAACCACCGGTATTATTGTGCCAAGAAAACGGCAGGATTATTTCATAATTTCAGCAATGCCGTTTTGAACAAAAAGCTTGTCGCCGTAAGTGCAGTAAATATTTCCCTGAGAAACATAGAAATAATTGTTTTCGTCAACAAACAAGAAGTCAGTGCAGTTTTTTGCAAGCGATAAAATTTGTCCGTCTTTAAAAATCTTATATTCACTTGATGAATCAAGGTCTTCCTTTAAAAGATAAAAATTCCCGTCAATTTTTTGTATTTGAGAAACATTTTTTGAAAGCGAAATTTTTTCAAAATTTTTCAAAAAATCAACACAGAAAAGCTCACTGTTTTCGTCAGTAAAAATAAGCTTGCTTTCTTCAAAAAATAAGTCTTTGATTTTTAAATTTTCAAAAATTGTTTCAAGCGAAATTTCTTTGATTTTTTCAAGATAATATATTCCGCTTTTTTCAAGAAGAATTGCTTCGCCGTTTTTGGAAAAATCAGCGCCGCTGATTTCCGATATGTTTTCAACTTCCGCGTCAACTTCAAAATTTACGCCGGAAATTTTAATTGAAGAGGAATTTTCTTCCTTCAACTTCTGCAAAACGAGTCGGTCAAAATCTTCCTGCGATTTAACATTTTTCATCTCGCTTACAAGCTCTGAAATTTCAAGAGTAACATTTTGCTTTGACAGGTCGTTGAGCATGACCTGAGGGTCGCCGCTTTTGGAAAAGAAAAGAACTTCGTCCGGCAAAACCGAGCTTTTTAAACTTGAGATCCCCGAAACTCCGAAGCAGAAAATGTCGGTGCAGTCAACTGATTTTTCAAAGTTTTTTGCGTATTCGCGCACGCTGTCACGAGAAAGCTTTTTCTGGTATTCGATGTATGCGGACTTGTACTGAGCCGGATCAACAAACTGGATCAAGCCGAAAACAAGACTTTTTTTGTAGTCTGAGGATACAGGCTCCTTCATCTCGCTGTCCGATTGGGCAAGCTCGTCGGAAAATTCAATATTGAGCTGGCGCTTTTGGGAGGATTTTTCATAAAAATAAATGTTGTCCCATACTTCGTTTTCCTTTGAGCTGACCCATTGAGTCGAGCTTGCGCTCATCAAAGTAACCTGCGCGTTTTCGTCTGCAAGATAAAGTCCGCCGTCGGCAAGAAAAATAAGATTCATCCTTGTTTTGTTACTGCGAAATTCTGTTTTCTTAACATTCGACGCAAGTGATTGAGCTGTCTGCGAGTCAAAGGAAAAAAGCCTTTTGTCAGAGGTAAGATAAATGATTTTTTCACTTTTTTCGCAGGTAAAAATTTCTTCGACATTATCAGAAATCGCAGTCGAATTTTTGAAATCATAACAGTAAAGAGTTTTGTTCGAAAGATATACGACGCAATCGTTTTTCAAAATAACAAATTCGCCGTCAAAATCAACACAAACTAGCTTTTCATCACCGGGTTTACTGTACTTCAAGGTGTCAAGCGCGTAAAGATTTTTTTGCTTGTCTAAAAATGCTACGGTTGTATTTTCGTAAGAAGTTTTTATTCTTTCGACAGATTGATTTATTTCAACAATCTCTTTTCCTGCAAGGGCATATTTTCCGTCGGCAGTTTTTATCAGCACGCCGCTGTAGTTTTTCTTTGCAAAGATCATGAAAGCCGCCGCGCACAGTGCCGCGGCAACAATGAAAATACCGATAACAACGGAAAATTTTTTAAATGAAAACGAGCGCTTTTTGCTTTTTTGCTCAACGGTGATTTCGTAAGTTTTCAGCGCGTCGTCGAGCATGGAGTCGCCTTGGGAATAAAGGTGAGTTTTTTCATTGTTTTTATCCATCAATCGACTACTCCTTTCATTTATCGTCAAAGCTTATTATATATTTTTCCTTGTCTTGTGTCAATTGAATATTTTGCTTGACTAAAAAATACATAAATGTTAAAATGTTAGAAAAGGGGGATGTCTTATGAAAAAAGCTTTTTTGATTCTTATGGCGGCTGTTTTGTCGCTTAGCGTTCTCTCGTCCTGCAAGGGAAAAGGGTCTGATTTCAGCGAGCCTTATACAGATGTTTACAACGATGACGGAACGATCGAGAAGAAAGTTTATTATAACGAGGACAAGAGCGTTGAATCCGAGGTTTATTACGAGTATGACAAATCGGGAAATATTGTGACCGAGACGAAAAAGCTTGCTGACGGATCGCTTGAATTTAAGGTTGAATATGAATACAAATCCGTCGGAGATGAAATGAGAGTCGCAAAGAGAACTGTTTACGCGAACGAAAAGGATATCGAGTTTTACGAGTCGGACTACGAATATGAGGCGTATGATAATAACGGTCAAACGAATTACCGTGAAGCTTCGCATATCGAGTATAATGCCGACGGAAACGAGAAGTCCAAGTGGGTATATGTCTATGACGAGCAGGGTGTTTTGAAGAAGATCGTCACATACGATCCCAAGGGAAATGTAATTTCTGAAAGCGAGATCAACGGCTGATTTTTGTTTTAAATATTGAAAGGAGAAAATTTATGTTTAAATCAATTGTTTCTTTTGTGATGGCGTTTGTGATTTTGTCAGTGTGCGTTGTGGGATTGAATTTCGGCAAAGCCTTTGAGGCAAAAGCTGCTCAGCCGGCTGCTGTTGAGGCTGCCGCTGTGCCGCAGGAGGAAAAATCCTTTTGGCAGAGGGTCGGAATACTCGGTTTCCTCTGGGACGATCAGGATAAGGTTTTCTATTCTGCTCACGAGGCGTGGCAGCGAAACTTCGGCTACAATAAGTTTTACGATTTTGCCGCTCAGTTCTTCCTGCTTTATTACGACACCTGCAGAGTCAAGTTCAACTACGGCGGCAGAGACTGGCTCGTTCAGTTTTGGAAGGGTCAGTACGGTCTGATCCTTATGGGCGCGGAAGTCGGCGTTTACAGCAAGAACGAGGGTCAGTCTATCCAGCATTATGAGTGCGCTGATGACGAAAATCTTTTCTCGCTTGGCTACACAATCTACAGCCATGATAAAGTTCTTTTTGTCAGAACATATCAGGAGACATGGTGGCTGACGGGATTCGTTGTCGGAAAGATCGACAAGTTCTCCGACCGTTCGCAGCTTTCGATGAAAATCAGGATAACGCTCAAGGATGAAGGCATGAAAGACGAGTTTGTCAAAGCGCTTCAGGCTCCGGGAGTAGGCTTCAAAGAGGGCAACGCCGAGGATAAGGATACATTTTATGTTCTCGGCAACGATGTTTACATCATGTGGAATACGGACAGGAACAAGACAAGCTGATGAAAAAACATCGAATTAAAGCGTTAAAAAAATAGCAATTTTTCTTATCCGAAAGAATAACAAGGGATGATCGTTGTTAAACACCTGCGATCATCCCTTATAAGTTATATTGCTTTAATGTTTTTCGCTAAATGCGACAACCCCTTTTTTCATAAAGGTAATTCCTACTTAAAATCTCTGTAATATTGAGTTTTGGGGTTGGGGTGCTTTGTGCTGTTCCAGAGCTTGTCAGCTTCGTCCTTCCACTCCTGAGCAAATTTGTCGCATTTTGCGCAAAGCTCGTCTACACTTTCGGGGGCGACAAGGTCAGTCGAAGGAGCCTTCGTCTCTTTGATGATTTTTCGAAGACAATCGGGGTTTTCAAGCATCGGGCACGGACGAAGATGGTTGTCATTGAAAGGCTGATTTTTGTAAAAAGACATAAACAGCGGATTTTGAAGCGCTTCCAAAATAGTGTTTTTTCGGATATTTGAGTCGGAATAGTGGACAAAAACGCAAGGCTCCATATCTCCTGCGGAGTTGATGTGGAAGTATCTTCTGCCGCCGGCAATACAGCCGCCGACATATTCGCCGTCATCCTGAAAATCAAAGACAAAAATCGGCTTGCCTGTTTTTGGGGAACGCATTTTGCGAAGCCATGAATACATAAATTTTCTGTTTTCAGGCGTCGGAATAAGCTGGGTTACAGCGTCCTTTCCGACGGGCATATATGCAAAATACATACCGATCCTGACGCCGTTTTCAACCATGAGGTCAATGAACTTGTCCGAGGTGACTTCGTCGATATTCCTGCTTGTGTAGCAGACGGACATACCGAAAAGCAGGTTGTTGCTTTTAAGCAGCTTCATTGCGTCCATAGTCGACTGATAGCTGCCTTCTCCGCGGCGGCTGTCGTTGGTTTCAACAGAGCCTTCGATACTGAGCATCATCGTGAAATTGCCGACATCTTTAACCTCGTCGCAGAATTTCTGGTCGATAAGCGTCGCGTTTGTAAAGCAGAGGAAAACACAATCCCGGTGTTTTCTGCAAAGGGCGATGATCTCGTCCTTTTTGATAAGCGGCTCGCCGCCCGTGAACATATAAAGATGTGTGCCAAGTTCTTTGCCCTGACGCACGATGTCGTCCATTTCGTCAAAGGAGAGCGTGCTTTTGAAGCCGTATTCCGCCGACCAGCAGCCCTCGCACTTTTTGTTGCAGGCGCTTGTAGGGTCCATGAGTATCAGCCAGGGGATGTTGCAGTGATATTTGTCTCTGTTTTCGCGCACGGCTTTAGTTCCGTGAACTCCTGCCCCGAGCCCGAAGGAAAGCGTCATTTTACGAACAACATCCTCGTCGGTTTCGTTGACGATCCTTAGAGCAAGATCGCGCCAGATGTTTTCCTTGTCGTTGACTGCGTTTCGCATTTTTTCAAAATTTCCTGACGGGAAAATTTTGCCGACAAACCTTTGGGCAAAGTTGACAACTTTGGGAAGATTTCGGTCGGGGTCGCGCTTGACATATTTAATTAGTCTTTTCGTGCCGGCTGAGACGAAAGCCCGTTCAGCCCTGTCCTTAAAAGTCATTGGAAAAATTCTCCCGATTTTATAGTACAAATTATTTTAACATAAAAAAACGCCGATGTCCACACAAAAGAAGAAAAGATTTTAATTTATTATTGTCATGATTTTGCCCTCTGATACGCAAAAAGCCGTCGTTCGAGCCGACGGCATAGTGCAAAGAAGAAAGATCAGTCGTTTTTCTTTTTCAGGTCGTGAAGAATTTTGTCAATTTCGTCTTCCTGAGCAGTCGTTTCATCAAGGAGCTTGAACCCTTCTTCGAGGACTGATTTGATACTGCTGTCTTCATCTTCGGCTTTTGCGCTGATGTCACCGAGTGCTCCCCGGTCGGTGCGAAAAAAAGGAGAAGACTTGTCAAGATATGACTGAAGCTTTTCAATATCGTCTCCGAGCTTTTGGGCGGCTGCTTCAAAATCTTTTTTCATTTCGACAGAGCTTTTAAGCATTTCCTGCACATCGTTTGAAACTTCCGCAAGCTTTTCAGCCGTTTCGCTTCTCACTTCTTCTGAAAGAGAAACCATGCTGTCAAAATGCGACTTTGAATGGGCGATGGAAGAGGCGATCATGCTTTTGCTGCCCTTTACGGGATCGGAAAGCTTTTTGATCTGCTCGTTTGCCTGTTCAAGAGCTGAAGCGAGAGCGTCGCGCTCATTTTTGAGAAGCTCGATCTGTTCAATATATTTTTGCTCGTCTTCCTGAGCCTGTTGCTGCTGAAGCTTGTCAATATAGTCGATAACTTCACCCTTGTCGAAGCCGCCGATAAATTTTTTCTTAAACTTTTTGTTTTCCATAGATCTCTCTCCAAAAAATAATTTGTCTTAGAAAAGAAGTGATGACGCTATAAAGAACTGACCGATGTAATAAAGAGCATGATTTGACACGATATCAACAGGTCTGTCCTTGCCTTCGCCGAAATATGTACCAGAAAGGATGATGTCGGAAATCAAAACGAGAGCCATTCCGATCATCAAAAACATTGGCTGCATAGAAAAGCCGGACTTGATGAAAGCTATCACGCTGTAGCCTGTAGACGCGCCGATGGTAAGGCTGTAGAAAAAGGTGATGAGCTTGAATTTGCCGTAGCGGACTTTCATCGGCTTTTCAAAGAGCATTACTCCTGCTGCAAAAAGAACGCCGATACCGATGCCCAAAAGCATCTGCCAGACATTCTTGCCGGAAATTAAAAACAATGCAGGAACGAAGAACAGATGGCTTGAAAGGAAAGAGCCCATGCCGATATACTGATATGTATCTTTAGCTTCGGGGTGAATGTTTTTCAGATCAAGCCACAGATCTCCGAACAATCCGCAAAGAAGTCCGAGAATAACAAGGGCAGGAAAATAGCCGAAAACGGACTGCTTGCCTGCGACAAAAGCGAATACGGCGCAGGCCATGAAAAGAAAGCTTGTTATAGCCTTGAAAAATATTGCCTTGAAAAGCTCCTTCTTAACACGGAAGAAAAGAAATATGCACAAAGCCGCGGCTGCGCAAATGACTGTAGAATAGTAAAAGATCATTTCACTTCACCTCATACTAAGTAAATAATACCACAACCATTATACATTTTTCTTTTCGGAAATTCAAGAGTGCAATATTTTGCCGTAATGCTCACTTTATTCAATGGATTTCAAACTTTCCACCATGTGTATTCGTTTGATAGTGACGCTCATGATGACGCTGACTATCAGCGAGAAGACAAAGGTGAGCACCACTGCCCAGACATAGCTGGTCCAGTCGATAGTTCTGCCGAACATTACGATGTTGACTTCAGCCACTTCAATGACGAATCTGTGCAGGAAAATACCTGCGATAAGTCCGCCAATCGTTCCGAGGATCGTGATGACGAAGTTTTCTCTGCCGATGTAGGAGGTCGATTCGTAATTGTGGAAGCCGAGGACTTTAAGCGTTGCAATTTCGCGTTTACGCTCGTTGATGTTGATATTCGTCAGGTTGTAAAGCACGACAAACGCAAGAAGCGCGGCTGATACGATGAATACCATGATGACATAGTCAAGCGACCTGAACATTCTGCCGAAGCTTTCGCTTGTCTGAACGATGTCGATAACGGCTGTAACATCGTAGTAGGAGTTGAGCTTTTCCTGCGCGTCGGAACGGACGCTTTCGCTTTCAGAGCTGTCGATCGCGTCAACATAGTTTACGAAAGCATAGTTGAAGGACGGCTCCTGAGAATAAGTCTTTGTGTAAAGGGCAGGAGAAATGTAGACATAGTGGTAGGTGTAGTTTTCGACGATAGCGGTGACGGGAAATTCGCGCACTTCGCTTTCGGAAAATTTCAGCTTGATGTTTTCTCCGACCTTGACGCCGAGCTTCGTGGCGATTTTTTCAGTTACGAGAACGCCGTCGTCCGTCAGTGAATAAGGGGTTTTAGTTGTTCTGTCCTGAAGAACTACGAATTTTTTGAGGTCCTCGTTGTTTTGCGGAACGAAGAAATGAACGCTGTAGGTTTCGTCAGTTGTGTCGGAAAAAGCTGTGATATTCTTTGAATAGAACATCATGACATCTTTGGTGTTTTCATCTTTTATCAGCTTTTGATAAATAGAATCTTCGTCCTTCGATTCGGACGCCGTCTGAGAATTTTTAAAAGCGACCTGACAGTCGGCGTGAACAATACCTTCTTTGCCGTACTGTGTGGTGATTATGGCGTTGATGGAGTCGCTCAGACCGAATCCCGTAAGCAGCAGCGCAGTGCAGCCGCCGATTCCGATAAGCGTCATGATAAAGCGCTTTTTGTTTCGGAAAATGTTTCTGGCGGTTACCTTGGAAGTGAAGTTCATGTGCTTCCAGATAAACGGTATTTTTTCAAGCAGAATACGCTTTCCTGCCTTGGGAGCCTTCGTACGCATGAGCTGAGCCGGAGCGCTCTTCATTTCTTTTCTGCACGCGATGTAGGAAACGGACATCGTTGAGAGCGTTGCAAAAAGCGTGCCTGAGAGCATATACTGCCACGGGTAAAGGATAACGAGCTTAGGCATATTGTACATCAGGCTGTATGCCGAGAAGATCGCTTTCGGGAACACGATAAGTCCGACCGAAAGACCGATAGCCGAGCCGATGATGCTTGCAAAGAAAGAATAGAAAAGATATTTAGATCGTATGCTTCTTTCGCTGTATCCGAGAGCCTTGAGCGTACCGAGCTGAGTTCTTTCCTCGTCGACCATTCTCGTCATCGTCGTCAGGCAGACAAGAGCTGCGACAACAAAGAAGAACATCGGAAAGATAGTCGCAAAAGCTTTCATATTTTCAGCCGTCTGACCGTATCCCTCGTAGCCGGGAATGGAGTTTCTGTCATAGACATACCAGTTGCGGTTTTCAACGACGGCGTTGATCATTTTTTCAGCTTCGTCGATTTTGTACTGCGCCTCGTCCTGCTGGATCTTAAGGTCTTCGACCTGCTTTGAGTATTCCGATTTTGAAGCGGCTAATTTAGCTTTGCCGCTTGCAAGCTCACTTTCGCTGGAAGCAAGCTCGTTTTTTGTTTTAGCGAGCATGGAATTGTATTGTTCCCAGCCGCCGCTGAGCTGAATACCCGAGTCGTCAAGTTTCTTTTTTGCTGCGGCAAGCTGACTTTCGGCGTCTTTGAGTTGCTTTTCAAGGTCGCTGAGATAAGAGCTGCCCTGTTCGAGAGTGTAAATGCTCAGCCTTATAGCAGTTGTGTCGGCAATAAATTTCGGGTCGTTTTTCAGCTCGTTTACCCTTGCCTGCTTGTCGAGAATTTCAGCCGAGCAGGAGGAAAGCGCCTGTGCGTTTTCGGCAATTTCCTGTTCCACCTGCGCGATACTTGCTCTTGTGGAGGCAATTTCGGAGGAATAGTCATATGCAGGCTCTTCCTCTGTCCCGGTGGGGGCGTTTTCGTATTCCGCAAGCTGCGCAAGAAGCGAGCTTTTGCTTGCGGCGAGACTGTCGGATTTTGATTTGAGCGCGGCTTCCGTCTCTTTTGCAGAGGATATCTCCGCGTTGAGAAGATCTATCTGCGCGGCAATTTTTTCGGAATCGTTGAGTCTTTGTTTGAGGGAAGCAATGTTGTCTATAGAGGAATACGCCGCCTTTGCGGTTTCAAGACGCTGCTTGTTTTGAAGATATTCCTCATATTTTTCGTTGTATTCTTTAAGTCCTGCCGCATACTTTGAGTCGCCGGAAAGAAGCTCCTGATATTTTTTGTTAAATTCCGCCTCTGCCGTAGCCCTTGCGCTTTCAAGCTGAGCTTCACCCTGACGGACCTTCTCCTCGCCGCTTGAAATTTCCTGTGAAGCTGAGGCAAGACCTTCTTCGATCTGCTTTTTGCCCTCTTCGAACTTCTTCTTTTGCTCGTTGAGGTCTTTGCTGTAGTATTCTTTTATTTCAACTGCAGAAACATCGAGACATTCTTTTGAAACAGCTTGAATTTTTTCTATCGTTTTTGATACCGAGTCAAAATACGAATCACTGTACGGAGCGGAATCGTCAACTCCTGAAACGATGACGCACATTTCCGAGTAAAACGGGATCGTGAAAGCTGTGTCGGGAATGTAGATGAAACATCCTAATGAGCCGCTGCCGACAGTCGTCTGACCGCGTTCAATGGAG
>JAFSTS010000250.1 GCA_017445685.1 Clostridia bacterium
GAGTAAAATTTGATTTTGAAGGGAAAGTAATCCCCCCCCTAAAATGAAAAATTTTTGACTTTTTGGGAACCGATGGAGGGGAGGTCTTTTTTTACGCATGAGGTTTTATAGCCCCCCCTACCCTTAATTTTAAACGAAAGGAGGCAGCAGTATGAAAGAGAAAACAAAAGCTGAGAGAATTAAAGCCGAGGAACGCAGACTTACAAAAATCTACGGAGAATTGAAAAACGAACGTAAGTTAAAGATTGCTCAGGGACTTATTCAAAGAGCGGCGTTTATGAAAATCGAGCTTGAAGAATGTGAAAAGGATATTGTTCAAAATGGCATGACGGAAAAATTTAGCCAAAGCGAAAATCAAGAACCGTATGACCGCAAAAGACCCGTAGCAGATTTGTACAGCGCCTACAATACGAGCTATCAAAAAATCATAAAGCAATTAACAGATCTGCTGCCTGCTGAGGAAAAACAAGAGCTTGACGAGATGATGAGTTTCATTTCGGGCGGTGGTGCTAAGTGACGGATTTTGAGAGGTATTTTATCGATGTCTATGACGGAAAAATTGTTGCTTGTAAGAAAATGCAGAAACAGTCCGAGCGAATGCTTAACGCTTTATCTCAGCCGGATAAGTATCATTTTGATGTTGATATTGCAAACAAGCATATTGATTTTATAGAAAAATTCTGCTGTTATCCTTCGGGCGATAAAATGGGGCATCCGTTTAAAATGGAGCTTTTTCAAAAGGCGAGATTGCAAGCTTTGTTTGGATTTGTAGACGATAGCAACAAACGTCAATACAACGAGTGCCTTATTATCGAGGGCAGAAAAAATGGCAAAACGTCCGAAACAGGTTCTGTCGAGCTTGATATGCTGTGCAATGACGGCGAGGGCTCACCTCAGATTTACAACCTTGCAACACAAAGAGAACAAGCAACTTTAGGTTTCAACGCTTGTTACAAAATGGTTAAACAGTCACCATTCCTGCGGAAACATATACGCAAAAGAGCGAGTGACTTGTATTTTGCGTATAACTTTGGATTCATAAAGGCACTTGCAAGCGAAACCGGAAATCTTGATGGATTGGACGTTCATTGTGGTGTCATTGATGAACTGGCGGCAATTAAAAACAGAGATTTATACGACTTGATTAAACAGGCTATGGGTTCACGCTCACAGCCTGTTCTGTTTACTATCACTACAAATGGATTTGTCAGAAACGGTATTTTTGACGCTCAATATGAATACGCCGCAAAAGTCATAAACGGCGATGTAAAGGACGAACATTATTTGCCGTTCATTTACGAGCTTGATTCTCCCGATGAATGGGATAAAGAAGAATGCTGGATAAAAGCTAATCCGGGACTTGGCACGATTAAATCTTACGACTACCTTCGTCAAATGGTAAATAAAGCAAAAAACGATCCGGCATTTAAACCAACTGTTTTGGTAAAGGATTTTAATTTAAAGCAAAATCCCTTTAGCAGGTGGCTCACGTATGAAGAAGCGTATAATGCCGAAAAAATTCCAAAATATAATTATCGTTATTTTATAGGCGGTATGGATGCAGCCGACAGCGTAGACCTTAACGCAGCTAAAGCTATTTTCCAAAAGCCTGATGACGATAAGATTTATGTAAAATCAATGTATTGGATACCACAATCCGTTATTGATGAACAAGACGAAAAAGGCAGCCGTGACGGCAGAGATCATGTACCCTATAAACTGTGGATAGAACAAGGATTAATGAGAGCCTATCCGGGAAAGAAAGTCGATAAGCGAGTATTTCTTGACTGGTTTTGCGAGCTTCGTGATAATGAGGATATTTATCCGATGTACATAGGATATGACCCTTGGCATATTTCCGATGATTTATTAAGAGCATTTGAAAATGAATTTGGAAAGTCTACAATGATTTCCGTGCGGCAGGGCGTAATTACCTTATCCGGACCGATGAAGGATCTAAAAGCCGATTTGCAGGACAAAAAAATTATTTATGACGATAACCCGATTGACCTTTGGTGTTTGCTCAATACAGATGTTAAAACGGATACAAACGGCAATATACAGCCGTGTAAATCAGATAAGCGTACACAGAGAATTGACGGCACGGCGGCTCTTTTGGACGCTTATGTCGTATGGTGTGATAAGAAAGAACAGTATCAGACGTTAATTTAAGGCGGTGACGAACACGAACATATTCAAACACTTACGCTTATTCAAAAATCAAAAGTCCGAAACGCTTACAAAATATCAGCTTGTAACCGAGCGAGGGAACGGCACATTTATTTGGAACGGCACAATTTACGAAAGCGACATTGTGCGAGCCTGTCTTGCTCCGTATATTAAAGCAATCGGCAAACTTGATGCCAAGCACCTTTTTAAAGACAAAACAAACCCCGAACCATACATCAAAAGTCTGCTTGAAAATCCTAATCCCCTTATGTCAATGCAGAAGCTTCAAGAGAAAATGGCTGCACAGTTGGTTTTAAACGGCAATTCCTTTACGCACATAACTCGTGATGAGAACGGATTCCCTGTGGAGCTGTTTCCGCTTCCTGCCGTTGGAGTTGAAGCGATATATATTAAGAGCGAATTATATTTGAAATTTACATTGAACAACGGAAAAGAGTATACATATCCGTATGATGATATTATTCATTTACGGTCAAACTTCTTCGATAATGATATTTTCGGTAATTCGTTAATGCCTACTTTAACACCTCTTTTGACTATCAGCAACACAATTGATGGCGGTATTGTTAAAGCTATCAAAAACAGCAGTGTAATTCGTTGGCTGTTAAAGGCTACATCTTCAATTCGAAGCGATGACCTTAAAAAGCTTGCAAAGGAATTTTCCGAAAGCTTCCTTGACACTACAAGCGAAACAGGCGGTGTCGCAGCTACTGATTCAAAGGTTGAAGCACAGCAAATTGATTCTAAGGATTATGTTCCTAATTTTGAGATTTTAAAATCCGTAAAAGAAAGAATTTACAGCCTTTTCGGAGTATCAGAAAAAATCGTTCAGGGCAATTACAACGAGGACGAATGGAACAGCTTTTACGAAAGTTCAATAGAACCTATTGCAATAGATTTTTCAAACGAGTTTACACGAAAACTGTTTTCGGCAAATAAACGGAGCTACGGAAACAGGATAGTTTTTGAAAGCTCTTCTTTGACGTGTGCGAGCATTAATACAAAATTAAGCTTTTCGCAGATGGTTGACAGAGGTGCTATGACGCCGAATGAATGGAGAAAAATTCTCAACCTATCTCCGATTGACGGCGGCGATATCCCAGTTAGAAGACTTGATACAGCTCCGACTGTTGACAAAGGAGGTGACAGCGAATGAAGCTAAACATAAAAGGAACTATTGTAAGTGACGAAGATAAGCCGATTTATGATTACTGCGGTATTTCTTCTACAAGTCCGGCTGATGTATCGGAAGCTTTTGAAACGCTTACAGATGGAGAATATATGGATATTTACATAAATTCGGGAGGCGGCGATATGGTAGCTGCAACCGAGATGTATACTAAAATCCGTGAGCATAAAGACAATGTTACAATTCACGTGTCGGGTATGGCTGCCAGTGCCGCCACAATTATTATGTGTGCTGCCGAAAGCGAAATATCTCCGACAGCTATGGTTATGATACACAATGTTTCAAGCGCAGCCTACGGCAACCATAAGGACTTCGAACATCAGTCTGATGTTTTGAAGACTGCCGATAAAGCGGTATGCCAGGCGTACACTGAAAAAACAGGCAAAACAGAAGATGAGTTTTTACAGCTCATGGACAGCGAAAAGTGGTTTACTGCTAAAGAAGCTGTTGAAATCGGACTTTGTGACCGCATAGCCGGAAGAGAAATTCTTGAAAACGGTTATTGTGATTTTATCACCGATACCGACAGAGAAAACTACAAAAATGCAAAGATAAAAGCTAAATTACAGCTTGAATTGCTGAATTTAAAGAAAGGTCGTGTTTAATATGACAAGAGAAGAGTATATAGCAAAGAGAAACGAGCTTTTTGACGAGGCACAAAAGTTTGCAGACAACGCAGACTTAAAGGCGTTTGAAGCTAAGAAAGCAGAGATTGAGAAGCTGGATACAGATTTTGAAAACGCTGCAAAGGCTCAGGCTCAGCTTAAAATTCTGAGCGATAAGGGCAGAAAAGATACAGCGGACTTCTTTGCGGCAAAGGGTGAAGACGCTGATATGTTTTCGGGGCTGGAATACAGAAAAGCTTTTATGAATTACGTTGTGACACGTTCGGCAATTCCCGATAGTTTCAGGGCGGCTTTTAACAACGTGACAACGGCAACAGGAGATGTAAGCCCTGTAATTCCCACAACCGTTCTCAATCGTATTGTTGAGAAGATGGAAAATATCGGCACTGTTCTCAATCTTGTAACAAGGACAAACTACAAAGGCGGCTTGACTATCCCAACAAGTAATGTAAAACCTACTGCTACATGGGTTAATGAGGGCGCAGGCGTAACACTTCAAAAGAGCGGAGTGAACGGCACAATTACCTTTACATATCATAAGCTTAAAGTTGCCGTTTCGATGACCCTTGAAGTGTCTGTAATGTCTTTGAGCGCATTTGAAACAAAGTTTGTCAACGATGTTTCTTACGCTATGGTAAAAGCTCTTGAACAGGCTATTATTGACGGTTCAGGTTCGGGCAGACCAAAAGGAATTCTGACGGAAACACCTGCTGCAGGTCAGGCACTCACGATTGCAAGCGGCACGGCAATCTCTTATAATACGCTTGTTGCAATGGAAGCAGCATTGCCGTCTGCGTATGAAAGCGGCGCTGTTTATGCGATGACAAAGAAAACTTTTATGGCGTTTTATGGAATTGTTGACGATAACGGGCAGCCTATTGCACGCATTAACTACGGTATTTCCGGCAAGCCGGAGCGTTCAATTTTGGGACGTGATGTTGTAATCCTTGATAATTATATCGCTAATTACACACCAACGGTTACGGCAAATACAATAGTTGCGTTTATCTTCAATTTTGCCGATTATATTCTCAACACAAACTACGAGATTACGGCGAAAGTTTACGAGGATAATGACACCGATGACCTTATCCGCAAAGCAGTGATGATTACAGACGGTAAAGTTATTGATAAAAACAGCCTTGTTACTCTTACTGTAACAGCCTGATTTTCGGAGGTGATACGATATGCTGATTGATGACGTTAAAACAGCTTTGAGGATATCGCACAATAGGCTTGACGATGATATAAATCAGCATATCTCAGCCTGCCTTGACGATATGAAAAGGCTGGAAATTGCAGTTCCTGATGATACGGAAAACGTTGTGGAAGTGCCGCTTTTGTTTGCCGCTGTAAAAATATATTGTATGGCTCAGTACGATTTTTTGAACAAGGGCGAACAGTATAAAAAGGGGTATGAGAGTTTACGAGACACCCTGAGTTTAAGCGGCGATTACAGGGAGAGTGACGGCGGTGTATAACGATGTTATAGAGCTTGGAAAACCTGTAATTGTCGAGGACGATTACGGAAACCAAAGCAAGGAATACGTATTTAAGGAAGTTTTTGCAGAGGTCAAGTCCGTATCTCAGACGGAGTATTACACAGCTGCAC
>JAFSTS010000251.1 GCA_017445685.1 Clostridia bacterium
AGCGGTAATACAGTTTACTATGCACAGGCAAATGTTCCGAACGGCACAAACAAGGTAACATACAACAACACCATTTCAAAAAGCTCTCTGCGCAGCAAAGTTGAATCGAAACTTACGCACAGCGGCGCAACAACAAAGGGCTGGGTTGCACACTGTAAAAACGGTGTTACAGGCTCAACATCAACTACACCCAAGGTAACTTCCTTTAATGTAAATTTCCGCATGAAATCCGGCGCGTACACAAATGCTTACAGCGCTGTCAACGGCAGTAAGGTAGGCAGGGTATATCCTAATGATATCTGTACGATAAAGACTATTTATTCCAACGGCTGGATGAAGCTTGTTTGTCCGTGGAATAACAGTGGAAACAAAACTGTTTACGTGAAGATAACCGAGTTTAAGTTCAAAGCAACAAAATACATAAACGCATACAACGGTGTTAACGGCAGCTATGTGGGCAGGGTATATCCCAATGATCTCGTCAGCGTTCAGGCGATTTACTCATCAGGCTGGATGAAGTGTTCTTGCCCGTGGAATGGCAAAGGCAACAAAATTATTTACATCAAAACTTCTCAAATTTACTGATTCCTATTCTAATAAAACGAGAAAAGAGTCGACATAAAAACGGCCCCCCGGCAGAAAAACTGTCGGGGGTCTGCTGATTTAGCAATTCGGTTAAATTTGGATATAATCTTTTGCGGCAGCTTTTTTATTTGATGGAAAATTGCTTGTTTCCTATTAAATAAAACGATTATAACGCCCGTCGAATTTGCCCATCATGCACCGACCGAGCCTGCGGTAAGGTGTCGCTCCCGCATTGACTTCCGTAAGGAAGTCAAGTGATGACAGCCGAGATTTGATTTGAATTGTAATGAATTTAATGTTTTATAATATTGGAGGAATTACAATTATGAAAAAGTATATTACTGACGAAAAGAACGGACTTGATTATACGCTTGTAACGGTATTTATTTTTTGAAATGATTATTTCAATGAATTTTTTGTAAATATGCTCAGTCCAAATAATCACTCACAGATAGACAAGTTATTGTAAATCTTAAATAATTGTGTTATTATGTATTTATATTATTGTTTCAATGGAGAGACTTATGAAGAACGATAGCGAAATTATTATTTATCAAACCGAAGACGGCATTACAAAAATATATGTAACGCTAAGTGATGAAACTGTTTGGCTGACGCAAGCTCAAATGGCAGAACTGTTTCAAACAAGCAAACAGAATATAAGCTATCACATTAATAATTGCTTTAAAGATGGCGAATTAAACGAAAAAGCAGTTGTCAAGGAATTTTTGACAACTGCCGCTGACGGTAAGCCATATAATACGCACTATTACAATCTTGATGTTATTATTTCTGTCGGATACCGAGTTAAGTCCTTGAGCGGAACACAGTTCAGAATTTGGGCGACAAAGCGTTTAAACGAGTACATACGCAAGGGATTCGTACTTGACGACGACAGACTGAAAGGCGGAAGCAGATACTTCAAAGAACTTTTACAGCGTGTCCGTGATATCAGAAGCAGTGAGCGTAATCTTTATCAGCAGGTTACGGATATTTACGCAACTGCAATTGACTATAATCCTAACGCTGTCTGACAAACAAAACGGAACGCACAAGCGGTGACTTCCTTACGGTAGTCACCGCTTGTGCCGTACCGGTATTTATCGGGCATTATCTTCCCTTGATCACGGTAACTGCGGCAGAGCCGATTGATACAAGCGTGAGAACGATTCCAAGGGCAAGCTGGATCGTGCCCGAAGTTTTTGTAGAGCCTGTGACATAGTTCGGCTTTTCGGGGTTATAGCGGACGGTTATCGTGGTGTTTTCCTCAACATTTCCGGGGGAATTTTGAAGAATTTCGTTGTATTCGACGCCGTCAACAGTGTACTTGACATAAGCCGTCTTTTCCTCGGTCATGCCCTCGTCGCCGTTGTCTACCCATTCCGTTTCGACCTTTGTTACCACAGCCGAAACTTCGGGGAAGGTCTTGACCTCTTTGAAGCTTATACAGCCGAAAACGATGAACACGACTCCGCCGATAAGAAGCGCCACAGAGACAATAAGTTTTCTGATTACAGGATTTTTCATTTTTTAGTCCTCCGTTTTTTTTTATCATTATACAACATTTTAAACGAAATGAAAAGATTTTTTTAATGCTTTTTTCTGCTGTGTTTGGTTGCAAATTATACAAAGATATGATAGAATACGAGTATAATTTTTTGAGGAAACGGGGTAATTTGTGTGAAAGAAAACTGGATTCTGATTTTGCTGTTATTGATCAACACGGCTATCGTCGTTTTTTGCTTTTTGAAACTGAAAAAACAAAATAATTCTTCAGACAGTGAAAGGCTTGAAAAAAGCATTGCTTTGATCGATCAGAAGATGATCTCGCTTTCGGCAGGGCTTGATCTTTTGACAAAGCAGTTTTCCGCCGAGCTTCTCAAAAACAGGCAGGAGCTTGCCGACAACCAGCTTGCCATGCGCCGTGAGATGGGGGAAAGTCTGAAAACGATCAGCGAATCTCTTGACAAGATGACGAAGGAGAGCTTTGAAAGCAGGCTGAAAATTTCCGACACACTCTCTAAATCGCTCGAAGCTATCCGTCAGAACAATGCCGAACAGATCGAGCGTCAGAGCAGGATGGTCAACGAGTCGATATTCAATATGCAGCAGTCAAACGAGAAAAAACTCGATCAAATGCGTGAGACGGTTGACGAAAAGCTGACGAAAACTCTTTCCACAAGGCTCGACAGCTCGTTCAAAACTGTGTCGGAGCAGCTTGAAAATGTTTACAAATCTCTCGGCGAAATGAAAGAGCTTTCGACAGGAGTGACTGACAATGTTTCCTCGCTCAACAGGGTGCTTACCAATGTCAAGGCGCGCGGCACATGGGCGGAAGTTCAGCTTGAGGGCATACTTGACCAGACGATACCGAATATGTTTGACAAAAATGTCGCCACTAACCCCAAGAGCGCGGACAGGGTCGAATTTGCCGTCCGTATTCCGTCCGGCGACAGCAACGAGATAGTTTACCTTCCGATAGATTCAAAATTCCCGATGGAAGATTATATCCGTCTTTGCGACGCAACGGATAAAGCTGACGCCGAAGCTGCCGCTCAGGCTCGTAAAATGCTTGAAAACTCTGTTCTTGCGCAGGCTAAGTCAATTTCAAAATATATCAATACGCCAAAAACAACTCCCTTTGCGATAATGTACCTTGCAACAGAGGGACTGTACGCCGAAATTGCGTCTTCGAGAAGCGGAATCACGGAAAAACTGCACACCAATTTCAGCGTTATGGTCGCAGGGCCGTCCACAATCACGGCGCTTTTAAATTCGCTTTCAATGGGATTCAGAGCCGTTGCCATAAATGAAAAAGCCGCAGAGGTCAGGAATCTGCTCTCCGCAGTCAAAACCCAGTATGACAAGTTCGGCGTGCTGCTCGATAAGGCAAGAAAGAAGGTCGACGAAGCCGGCAAGACTCTCGGCGACGCTCAGGATCGAAACCGTATCATTACCAAAAAGCTCAAGAATATTGATGTCCTCGATTATTCCGAATCCGATAAGCTCCTCGGCATAGAAGAAGATCACTCCGACGACGAATAATCCTGGGACGCTTTGAAGAAGAACTTCTGATAAAAAGCAGGCTCCCCTGTGTAAAGGGAGCCTTTTTTACATCCGACTTCCGGCTCACCGCCGTTATGATTGGGCTTTTATTGATGATTTCAATCCAAGCTCTTCTGCGCCGGCGTTTGTAAACAGTTTTATGACAAGCTTTCTGAGGCGGGGGTGTTTTTGTTTTTAAATCG
>JAFSTS010000252.1 GCA_017445685.1 Clostridia bacterium
GAATCCTCATTCCGTCTTCTGACTTCCTGAATTTTCTGGTTAGTACTTCTTCAAAAAAATTTCAAGGTTCCTTTTCATTCGTTGTTTAATTTTCAAGGTCCGTTCTCCGCCGCTCCTCGCGACAGCTTTTAGATAATACCATGTTTCTAACTCATTGTCAAGGGTTTTTTCAAAAAAATTTTAAAAAATTTCTCAATACGCACACCCTGCCGGGTGTTTATTTTCTTTTATCCCCTGATATTCCTTGAGTTTTTTAACGGTATATCATTATATAACACAAGTCGGCGCTGAAAAAACTTTACAACGCCGACAGTATCAAAAGCATCTTATTTAAGATCACTCGACAGTGATCCTTGCAATAAGATTGGACGCTGAGCCTTTCTTTGCTGCTACAACAATAGTTGCCGTTCCGACTCCGCGCGCATAAACTCTTCCGTTTGAATCGACCGTACATACAGACGGATTCGAGGAAGAAAATGTTACATCGGAGTTTGAAGCGTTTGACGGACTGTAATTGATGCCGAGAACTATTGTGCCGCCAACAGAGAGTATCCTCGAATTGCTGCCGTCAATTCCGCTTGAAGTTTTAAATGACATACTGTCTATAGCGACAGTCTCGCCGGAATGCTGAGAAGTCGGCGCAGATGTCGGTTTTGTAGTGGTTGTAGTAGTTGTAGTCGTAGTTTTCGGGGAAGTCGTTATAGTAGGAACAACAACCTTAAATGTTGTTGTAACATCGACAATAGTTAGAGTTACAGAAGCTTTAGCTGTAGGTGTGACCTTTGACTGAACCGTAATTGTTGCAGTGCCCTTGCCGACTGCTTTGAAATTTCCGAGATGGTCGACAGATACGACACCGGGATCGCTTGAAGTGATAGTTACTCCTCTCTGAGACGAGCTGACCTGTCCAAGCGGTGTAAGACCATAGGAAACCTTTCCGGAATAACCTATCTCATATGACTTGGCAACGGGCGAAGTGATAACAACACCCCTTGGTTTTACAATTTCTCCGATCTGAGTCGGAGCAGCCGTAGTTTGCGCCGATGACGAGCTGTTCTGTGAATTGCCTGAGGAGGAATTTCCCGAAGAAGATTTCTGAGTAACTCTCTGAGCAACATTTCCCGGAAGAGTCACGGAGCCGCTGTTTACGGAGGACACAAACTCTTCAACCTGTTCGGGATCGTCAGGATCTATGCCGACTTCATCGGGGTCGATCTTCTGATCGTTTATGTATATTTCGCCATCGCGTATTTCGGCGGACACAGTTTCTTCAACATTATTAGTAATAAGTATAGTCTCGCCGTTTTGTTTTTGACGGTTATGACGGACAATAAGGAAGCATCCGACAGCAATAGCCACGGCCACGATTATGGCTATTACACCGACAAGCGGAAAGCCCGACTTCTTCTCTTCAGGCTCATCAGACAGATAAAAAGCTTCGCCCGGATCCGTTGTTTCAAACGCTGTCTCCTCTACTGCGGTATCATCCAAAGCGCCAATTTCCTCTTCATTTTCAATTTCAGAAATCTCCTGAGCGGTTTTTGTTTTTTCAAATTCTTCCATTGAAAACACCTCCCAACAATATATACAAAATAATATCACATTACACAGATCAAGTCAAATGATTTTTTTACCTTTTTCGGCAGATTTTTCTGCCTATGCGTCTTAAAGGTCTGAACCGCACAATGCGCCTGATATACCTTTTATACCTTGCATCGTCATTCTCAATATGCTCGTCGCCGCGATACCAGCTTTCAACCTTTGCAAGAACATCGTCTCTGTCAACAACCTTTCCGACCGACTGATTGTCTCCGCAGGTAGTAACAGAACCGTTTTTCATCGAAACCACCCTATGAAGACACCAGCCGTCATCATCTTTGTGAAGAACGACATCGTAAAGTTCAAGTTTTTCAGCTCTTGTCAAAACAACAGAGTCTATTCCTTCTCTGAGCATCGGAAGCATACTTTTGCCACGGGGATAGATCCTGACTCTGCCGTCTTTTTCAATGGCCTCAAGAATCACCGGCAAAAGTGTTTTTAAATCCTTTTTCATGTTATATCATCTCATAGTAAAAAATAAAAGACGGATCACGCCGCCTTTTATTTTATCATATAACTCGGAAAAAGTAAACCTTACACCTAATCGGTTATTTCTTTTACAAAATCATCAAGTTTTGTTTTGATATCCGACTTGGTATATTCTTTGGAGGAAATTTTACTGCCGAGAGTTGATGCAGAAGTCCTGTATACTGTTATTTTTTCGACAGTCGGCTCGTGGGAAGATTCTTTTGCCTGCTCTACAACGGCATTTATAAATTCGTTTTTATTCAAAAAATCTTCTTTTGCGCAAAGAGCCATATTTGTCGGCACAATTAAAATATCGGCAAGTGCCTCCTGCGCGTCCATCGCGCTGAGATAATCAGCAAGCTCCATTGCTTCTTTAGCTTTTTCCGACTGTGAGCTGACGGCATACATTTCGTATTTTGTAACGCTTTTGAGCTGTTTGTCGCTATCGTTTATGCTCACGCTCGGAAGACGCGAGACGGCAAAGTTTTCGCCAAGAGCTTTTTTAACTTCATCACAGCTTTTTGACGAAAGAAACGCGCAGCCGAGATTTCCCGACGAAAAGTCGGACAGAATTTTCTTTTCATCAGCACTGACGAATTTATCGTTAGATGCAAGGTCCACAAGATATTCGGCGGCAGCCTGACCTTCGGCTGAATTGAAATCGCACTTTGTCGTATCGTTACCGTCTTCACCATACAGGCTGCATCCTGCCGTCAGGAAAAATGAAGTAAGCACATCGGACGACGACATATCAAAGGAAAGATTTGTTTTGCCTTCTCCGAGATCTTTAAAGAGAATGCTTTCAAGATGCTTGACTTCGTCTTCATTGAAGATACTTTTATCATAATACATCACAAGTGTGTTCACGCTCAGCGGATAGGCGTAAAGGCTTTTGTCGGTCGTTGCGACCTTGACGGAATCCTCGGTGTTTCTGATTTTGAGCGCAGCTTCATCTTTTTCGATTTTGGAAAGTGAACCTGATTTGTACAGATCGTTAAATTCTTCGCTTGAAATGCAGAAAACATCCGCAATATCTGCCGGGTCGTTGATCATCTGATTCTTAACATCATCAACAGCCGAAACGGTAATATCCCAATCGTTAGTTTCATCTTCGTCTTTAAATTTTTCAACGATCTGCTTTGTCTTTTCAAGTCTGTCGTTCGTTGTCCAGACCTTCAACGAAACAGCGTCGGCTCCTGTCTTTCCGTCATCATCGGCAGTCGTGTTCTTTGCGCACGAGCAAAGTACCGGAACGATCAGCAAAAAGCTGAGGAAAGCTGAAATAATTTTTTTCATTGATTTTACCACTCCTCGTATAATAGACTTGACTTTTAATAGTTAGTCTTTTTTTATGTGCAGTTTTATTATTGCCGGAAAGGTAAAAAATATCACTCAATTTGACAAAAGTGGAAAATGAATATATAATTTTCAAGGAAAGGAGCGGATAAGATGAAAAGATTTTTTTGTTTCGTTCTTTCGGTTTTTCTGATAATGCCGCTTCTGTC
>JAFSTS010000253.1 GCA_017445685.1 Clostridia bacterium
ATGGCGTTCATGATTTTTGTTTCGAACTTTGAAGGCTGACAAAAGCTGATAAAACAAGATAAACCTGCCCCGAAAGATGAAAAAAGTCTTTCGGGGCTGTCGCATTGACCCGACCCCCAAAAGTTAGACCAAGGAACTAACTTTTGGGGGTCGGGTCATTTGTACAGCCTTCAAGAGAAGAAAATGTCGTTTTCATCTAAATGCGACAACCACTTGATTTATAATTTAGAGTTCCATCAAATCTTTTCCTGCGTTCCATGCCTTGCCGACCTTTTTGCCGGAGACATAATATCCGCTTTGGAACTGATCGAAGATGAGCGCGTCAAGCTTTTCGATCTCGACCTTGCCTTTTTCGTTTAACACATCCTCGTCAGCCTGAGAGTTTACGATTTTTCCGACTATCGCGTATGTGTGTTCGGTGTCGATGACTTCTGCAAGCTCACATTCCATTACAAACGGAAACTCGTCAATAACGGGTGCATTAACAAACTCGCTCTTTTTGGCATGATAGCCTGTTCTTTCAAACTTGTCAGTCATTTTGTTTCCTGTAGCAATTCCGAAGAAATCGGCAACATCCATGTGCCTGCTGTCTGCGATAGCAACTGTGAAAGCCTTTGCTTTAAGAAGGTTTTGAGTCGTCTTGTGACCTTCGCTGATAAAAAGCGTTATTTTGTCCATGCCGCTGATCATTCCCCATGCGGCATTCATGACATTGACCTTTCCGCTTTCATCGTATGCAGCTACCATCAGTACGGGCATTGGATAAACTCCCGGAACTGCGCCTAAATTCTTTTTCATAAAATCATCCTTTCAGAAAAAATATTGTTTTTATTTAATAGGTAAGTAATGCCAAAATGCAGATGTCAACCGAATTATTCTTCGTTTTCAAACGGCACTTCTGCAATAACTTCAAATTTTTGTCCTCTCATCCAGATCGACGGTGTAACGCGTATTTCATATCCGCATCCGTTTGGGGTTATCCATTCGTGCATAGCGGCTTCGGGTATACCGTACGCAGTCAGAAGCGACGCGATTATTCCGCCGTGAGTCACGATGGCGGCTTTCGTCGTGCCGGTTTTCATCAGTCCTTCGACGATTTTTTCAAAGCAGGAGCAAATTCTTTTCACAAAGCTTTCGTTGCTTTCGCCAAAGGGCGGCTCAACACCTTTTTCACCTGCGAGCCAGCGCGCAAAAACCTCGTTTTCCTGAAGATCCGCCGCTGTCTTTCCCTCGAAAGAGCCGAAGTTGTATTCTATAAGGTCGTGGATCTCGATTATTTCGTTTTCGGGAAAAATAAGCTCTGCCGTTTTCCGGCACCTTTTGAGCGGACTTGAAAACACGGCGTCCACCTTTGGATAAGTGTAAAGCGAGGTCATCTGTTCTATCTGTTTAACGCCTTCTTCACTCAGCTCAACATCTGTGTGTCCGATATATTTGTCCTGCGTGTCAGACGGAGTAAGTCCGTTTCTGTAAAAATAGATGTAATACGATTTCAAAATATTTGCTCCCTTCGGGGTTAATTGCTGATACTATTATAATCTGCCTTGGAAAAATTTGCAAGAGAAAAAACCGTCCGCCAAAAACTTCGGTTCTTTGGGGGACGGTAAAATTGTTTTTTAGCCTTTTTTGACAAGATCGTTATACATTCTGATGTATTCGCCTGCCGATTTTGCCCAGCTGTTGTCACAATCCATAGCGCGTTTTACAAGAATGTTCCAGCCTTCCTTGTTTCTGTAGCCGTCAAGCGCGCGTCTGATTGAGTGAAGCATATCGTGCGCATTGTAGGAGCTGAAGGTGAAACCGTTGCCCATGTTGTCGCCGCTGTCGAAAACTGTGTCTTTAAGACCGCCTGTTTCGCGAACGATCGGTATTGCGCCGTAACGAAGCGCCACCATCTGAGATAGACCGCAAGGTTCGCTCTTGGAGGGCATGAGAAATAAATCGGAAGCAGCATATATCTTTCGCGCAAGATCAGGCACGAATCCGAGACGAAGACCGATTTTGTCAGGATATCTTTCTTTCAGCTCTTTGAAGTATGTTTCATACTGCCATTCGCCTGAGCCGAGGACGAACACCTGAAGATAATCGTTCGCAAGCAGCTCGTCAAATACCGCTTTTATCAGGTCAAACCCTTTGTGCGCAACAAGTCTTGAGACTATGCCGATGGCAGGAACTTCCGGGTCGACGGGAAGCTCAAACATTTTTTGAAGCTCAGTTTTGTTATCGGCTTTTCTGGAAAAATCAGCGCTGCTGTAGTTTACAAAAATATCCTTGTCTGTTTCCGGGTCGTAGCTGACCGTATCGATTCCATTTAGAATACCGCGAAGCTTCCAGTTTCTCTGCTTGAGTATCGTGTCGAGCCCGTGGCTGTACCATGGATCGAGGATCTCGTTGGCATAAGTCGGGCTTACAGTCGTGACGACGTTTGCGCATTCGATCGCGCCTTTTACAAAATTGATGTCGTCGTCATATTCCAAAACATCCTTCTGATCATAAGGTATTCCGACAACATCTTCAAGAATATCCTTGCCGTAAACACCCTGATACTGAATATTGTGGATAGTGAAAACAGTTTAATGTTCTCGTATCCGGGAGAATTGGCGTAGAGCTTGCTGTAGTAAACAGGTGTCAGGGCAGTCCGCCAGTCGTTGCAGTGGATAACATCAGGCTTCCAGTCAATGTACTGGATAAGTTCAAGCACGGCTCTTGCAAAAAAAGCAAACCTTTCCGCATCGTCGTAGTAGCCGTATATACCGTCGCGTTTGAAATAGTACTGGTTGTCAAGAAGATAGTATATAACTCCGTTATGCTTGGCTTCAAATACACCGCAATACTGTCTTCTCCAGGCGACAGGTACGGAAAAGCTCGTCAAAAACTTCATGTTTTCTTTAAGCTCATCTTTTATTGTCCAGTAGTACGGCATAACGACTCTGCAGCCGATCAGGCGTCTTCTCAAAGCTTTGGGAAGCGCTCCGGCAACATCTCCGAGTCCGCCGCTCGCCATGAAGGGAACGGCTTCACTTGAGGCATATAATACTTTCATTTTTCAGTGTCCTTTCAAAAATCAGATCGTAATACCCTTGCCGATATAAACAGGGTAGGTCAGCGCGCCTGCAAGGTTGTTGTTTGGCTTGACAACAACATTTTTGTCTGTGATGATGCAGTCAAGATTTACATTTTCGCTGATGTATGAATTTTGCATGATTATGCAGTTTTTGACATGAGCGCCTTTTGCGATCCTTGCGCCGCGGAAAATAATGGAGTTTTCAACAGTTCCGTCAATTACGCAGCCGTCTGCAATAAGAGAATTGTGAACTGACGAGCCAAGTCCGTAGATCGCAGGCATATCGTCGCGGTCTTTAGTGTAGATCGGGCGTTCCTTGTCGAAAAGAAGCTTCATGTTTTCTGTCTCAAGCAATTTCATGCTGATGTCATAATAGCTTTGCAGGCTGTCGACAGTCTCAAAGAATCCGTCGCATTCAAGAGCGTACATATTGACCTTGTTTACATTTCTTTGGATGATGTCAAGCGCAAAGGACTTGTGGTTAAGTCCGACAGCTTCGTTGATAAATCTTTCAAGCAGGGATTTTCTCATCAAAATAATGTTTGTTGAATAATCCGCGACTTCGTCTTCTCTTGCAATTGCAATTGAGCTGATTTTTCCGCTTTCATCGTGGTCAAGCACCATGACATCGTGAAGCTTGGGAACTTTGCCGTTTTTGTAAACGAGTGTGACATCGGCTTTTTTCTCTGTGTGGAAATCGAGCAGCTTTTTCAGGTCATAGTTGCATATTACATTGCAGTCGGAGAAAAGAACATAATCTTCCTTTGACGCTGCAAGAAATTCCTTGATACCGATAAGGCTTTCAACTCTGCCTTTGTTTTCGGTCGTTGTTCCGCCGTGGAAGGGAGGAAGGATATAAAGACCTTCTCTCTTTCTGGAAAGATCCCATGCCTTGCCCGTTCCGACATGATCCATCAGCGACTGGTAGTTGCTTTTTGTGATGATGCCGACTTTTGAAATTCCGCAGTTGACAAAGTTTGAAAGCGGAAAATCAATAAATCTGTATCTTGAACAGAACGGAACGGAGCTCATGGCTCTCAGGGAAGTCAGCTCACTAAGAGCATAGTCGTAAGCGTTTGAATAGATAATACCGATTATATTATTTGCTCTCATCTTACTTTACCTCCCTGTCTGTGTCCACCTGTTCTTTGGGAAGAACGGTAGCTCCCTTTTTGATTGTGACGTTTGAGCCTACGACTGCAACGCCCCATTCATCAAGGTTTTTCATATCCTCAGGTCTTTGACCGACCTTTGCGTCTTCTTCGATCACGGAGTTTTCCGCAACGATGGCATACTGAACTTTTGCGCCGGCTTTAACAGTTGTGCCGGGCATGATGATGGAATCCTCAATAACTGCGCCCTTTTCAACAGTGACGTTTGCAAAGAGGATCGAAAAATCAACCTTGCCTTCAATAAGGCAGCCTTCGGCTACGAGTGAATTTTGAACATAGGCGTCAGGTGAAACATAGTGAGGCGGAGCGCCTGTATTTCTTGCGTAAATTTTCCAGTCGTTGTCCGTCAAATCGAGATCGACCTTCGGGTTGAGCAGGTCAAGATTCGATTCCCAAAGGCTGTCGATCGTTCCGACGTCTTTCCAGTATCCGTCAAAGGGGAAAGCGAAAAGTCTCTCCTTAGCTGCGTGCATTGCAGGGATGACATCTTTGCCGAAGTCGTTTGAAGAATTTTCGTTTGCCTCGTCGTCAAGCAGATATTGTCTGAGCGTTTTCCATGTGAACATATAAACGCCCATGGAAGCCTTGTTGCTTCTGGGATTCTTCGGCTTTTCTTCAAAGTCGGTGATCCTGCCTTCGTCGTCGACAAACATGAGTCCGAAACGGGAAGCTTCTTCCCATTCTACTTCAAGCATGGCTATCGTGCAGGCTGCATTCTTTTCTTTGTGGAACTGAAGCATTCTGTTGTAGTCCATTTTGTAAATATGGTCGCCTGAAAGCACTACGACATATTCTGGGTCGTATCTGTCAATAAAGTTGATGTTCTGGTAAATCGCGTTGGCAGTGCCTTTGTACCATTGAGTGCCCTCTATCTGCTGATAGGGGGAGAGGATATGAACTCCTCCGTTTGACCTGTCAAGATCCCACGGCTCACCGTTGCCGATATAGTCGTTGAGCTCAAGCGGCTGATACTGCGTAAGGACGCCGACAGTATCAATGCCGGAATTGACGCAGTTTGAAAGCGGAAAATCAATGATTCGGTATTTTCCGCCGTAGGGAACGGCAGGCTTTGCAATGTGCTTGGTAAGAATGCCGAGTCTGCTTCCCTGACCTCCGGCAAGCAGCATGGCAATACACTCTTTCTTTCGTGCCATTATTTATCTTCCTCCTCGTTTTTTACCTTTTTTCTCCTGATCTGCGGCGCGGTCAAATATAGAACGCTGTTGCCGGGAAGATCAAGGCTGATGGAATAGTCGCAGTTGTGCATCGGCTGTTTGACGGATTTGACTTTTTCTTTAGTTCCTGTGCCGGCTCCGCCGAACTGCTCGTCGTCGGTGTTTAGAAGAACCTTGTATGTTCCGTTTCGCGCGACGCCTATTTTATAATCGCTTCTGAATACGCTTGTGAAGTTACATATTACAACTATTTCTTTGCCGTTTTTGTCGATTCTTCTGAAAGCTATGACGGAATTATCATTGTCGTCATTTGCTATCCAGGAAAATCCCTCCCAACTGTAGTCGATCTCCCACAGCGCAGGATTTTTGAGATAAAGCTCGTTTATGGTTTTGAAGAAATGCTGAAGCTGTCTGTGCTTATCGTAGTCGAGAAGAAGCCAGTCAAGCTGCTGCTTGTAGTTCCATTCAATGAACTGCCCAAACTCCTG
>JAFSTS010000254.1 GCA_017445685.1 Clostridia bacterium
ATCTTCCAATGGATAAAGGCTTGAGAACTAAATATCTTCTCGGCACATTTTTAGGTGCCGGAGCTGTCGGCGCTCTTACTTCGCTTTTGATCCAGTTGTTGTTTTAAGGGAGGAATGAAAAATGACTAAAAAAATATTATCTGTTTTTACAGCATTTCTTTTCATCTTCCTTTTTACATTTGCTTCTTTTGCTGAAGAAGAGGCAACTGCAACAAAGAATTATGTTATCGATCTTGCCGATGTTTTAACGGATGAAGATGAACAAAGAATCAGCGAATCAATTGTCGAAGCAATTGAAGACTGCAAAATGGATATAGTAGTTGTTACAGTTGAGGATCTCGAAGGAAAATCAACAATGGAATATGCCGACGACTACTATGATTACAACGGATACGATGAAGATGGTGTTTTGTATCTTCTTCATGTTGAAGACGGTATATATTCCCGCGGCAACAGTTGGATATCAACTTCGGGAAAAGCTATTGACGCGATCCATGACGATGATATTCAGGATATCGGCTCAGATATTACTCCCGATCTTCTTGAAGGAAATTACACCGTTGCTATTTTGGAATATGTTTCGCAAGCGCACTCTTTAATTAAACAAAGCACATCTATAAATTTTAAGAAAATGGCTGCCTGGGCGATCATCGTCGGAGTTATCGTAACGGTCATTGTCAATAATATCCTTAAAGGTCAGCTCAAATCCGTTAAAGAAGCTACCGACGCTTCAAACTATATTGTCGACGGAAGCATTTCGGTTTTGGGCAGTTATGACCATTTCCTCTATTCTACGGTCACATCTACAAAGCGGCAGAACTCATCGTCCTCCGGCTCATCCACACATACTTCCTCCTCCGGCAACACCCATGGAGGCGGCGGATTCTAAAAAAACTTGCAAGAAAGCGCACCCTTTCACAAAATGAAACGGGTGCGCTTTTTAAATATATCAAATGGAAAAGCTGTTGGACTTGAAGAAAAGACATGATGATTTTTATCTTTATCTTCAAATTCAATTTTACTTGAATACAGAGCAATATTACAGTTATCCTTTCCGCCGTATTTTCCGTCGCCGTAAAGAGGCATTCTTCTTGAAGAAAACTGAACTCTGATTTGATGTGTTCTTCCTGTCAAAAGATCAACTTTTATAAGTGATAATGTTTCGCCGTTATATTCTTTTGAAGCGACAACTTCATAGTCTAAAACAGCTTCTTTGACCCCTTTTCGAAGCTTATTTACCACAAATGATTTATTCTTTTTTGAATCTTTGAAAAGATAGTCGGTAAATCTTCCCGAATCTTTATCGGGTTTTGAATGAACAACACATAAATATTCTTTTTTGAAAGTATGATCCTGAATCTGAGATGAAAGGATTTTAGCAGTCTGAAGACTTTTTGCATATACCATCAGTCCGCTGACAGCGGTATCAAGCCTGTGAACAACAAATGGATCGTCAGATAAGTCAAGCTGACTTTTCAAAAGAGTTATCATGTTTTCTTTATCGGAAAGCTGAGAAGATACGCCAACAGGTTTTATGCAGACAATGAGATCCTCGTTTTCAAAAATGATTTCAATTTTCATTCTATTATTCCACCGCCGACAACATAATCTCCATCGTAGAAAACGGCAGACTGTCCTTTTGTGACAGCTTTTTGAGCCTCATCAAATATTACTTTTACTTTATCACTTCCAAGAGGAATAAGCGCAGCAGGAGCTTCTTTATGTTTATACCTGATTTTTACAGAGCAACGATATTCTTTTTCAATACTGTCAAAAGGAATAAAATTAACATTTTTGACTATCATGCTCTCCGAAAACTGATCAGCCATTCTGCCTAAAATAACTTGATTTTTTTCTACATCTTTACCTATTACATAATACGGCTCGGTAGAGGCTATTCCAAGCCCTTTTCGCTGCCCGATAGTGTAAGAGATTATCCCCTTATGTTTAGCGATAAAATTGCCGTTTTTATCAACAAAGTCACCCTGTTCAAATTTCTTTGAAAGTCTATTTTCAATATATGAAACATAATCGTTATCTTTCACAAAACATATATCCTGACTGTCGGGTTTATTGCTGTTTAAAAATCCTAAAGTTGAGGCTATTTGTCTGACTTCATCTTTTTTCATATTCCCTATCGGAAACATGATTCTTGAAAGCTGAGACTGTTTCAGGCTGTAAAGGACATAGCTCTGATCTTTCATGTCATAAGCGCCTTTTTTGAGAAGGAATCTATCTCCCGATTTTTCAATTTGCGCGTAATGACCTGTCACAACAAATTCTGCGCCCACGTCGTCTGCAAGCTGAAACATCTTCGGGAATTTTATATATCTGTTGCAGTCCACACAGGGATTTGGTGTTTCTCCGTTTAAATATCCCCCTACAAAACGGTCAATAACATTCTTTTCAAAGTCGGGACAAAAATCAATTACTTCATGCTTAATTCCAAGCGTATCGCAAACCTGTTTGGCAAGAGAAATATCGTCGCAGTCAAGGCATGAATTTTCATCTGCTGCGGCAGAATTTAGCTTTAATGTTATACCAAATGTTTCAAAACCTTTTTCTTTTGTAAGGAAAGCAGCAACAGAGCTGTCAACTCCTCCGCTTAACGCTACAAGACTTTTACTCATCTTTATCACCGCTTTGATGGTCGATTATTTTTTCTCCGTCAGTGCTGAAAATTATAGTTGACTCCTGATCAGTCTGATAGTATTTGATGCCAAGTTTATCAAGCCGCTGTGTCGTTTCCTTATGCGGATGACCGTACTGATTATCTTTTCCGCACGATATCACAGCTATATCGGGATCAACTGCTTTGAGAAATGAAGCAGATGATGCAGTTCTGCTGCCATGGTGACCGACGCAAAGAATATCCGATGATAAATCAACGCCTGAATCAAGAACGGTTTTTTCTTCATCTTTTTCTGCGTCTCCTGTCAGAAGGAAAGAGACATTTTTATATTCAACCTTTAAGATGATCGACATCGAATTTATATTGCCTTTGATAACCTCAACAGGTGCTAAAGCAGTACATTCTATCTCTCCGAGACTGAAGCTGTCTCCGCTTTTCATATATGATGAATCAACATTGTTTTTCTCAAGCGCATTAAGCAGATGTTCATAAGTTTTCGAAGTCGGTATATCGCTTTCATCAAGCTCCGGCATATAGAATTTCCCGATTTCACAATGATTTATCACAGAGCTCATACATCCGATATGATCAGAATGAGGATGACTTGCAATCAGATAGTCAATTTTTTCAATATTAAGATTATCAAGATAATCCAAGACAACTTCTTTTTGATCTTTTTCACCGCAGTCAAACATAATTGTGCCGAAATCAGATGTGATCAAGGTACAGCTACCCTGTCCGACATCAACAAAATGTACGCTCATGGGATATCCGTCTATTTCCGTATTGCCTGCAAGTCCGACCTTCTCGGCTGTATCTTCCCAACTAAATTCTCCGTTTATCTGCTTCATGATCGGAGGGATCAATGAAAATATAACAGCAATTATAAAAACAACAATGGAGTATTTCTTAAATTTTTTATTTTTTGTATTTTTTCTTTTTGCCATTTTGTCTGTTCACTTTCGTGTTATGTGAATATTTATTGCCTGAATTATATGAGCTTTCATTTACAAGGCATTTGGGTGAAGTTCCGATAAGATCTCTTCTTCCTGCTTTCTTCAAAGCTTCAAGCACAAACTGCTTGTTTTTAGGATCAAAATACTGGAGCAAAGCTCTTTGAAGCTTCTTGTCGTGCATACTTTTTGCAACATATACTTCTTTTAGTGTATAAGGATCAAGCTCGGTATAAAACATACAAGTCGAAACAGTTCCCGGCGTCGGATAAAAATCCTGTACCTGTTCAGGTCTTATTCTCTCCCGTTTCAAAAACAGCGCAAGTTCTATTGCGTCCTTGAGAGTGCTTCCGGGGTGAGAGGACATAAGATAAGGGACAAGATATTGTTGTTTTCCTATTTCCTTGCTTATTTTAAAATACTCTCTTGAAAATTTCAAATAAGCTTCTATATGCGGCTTGCCCATATAGTCCAAAACTACAGCGCTGCAATGCTAAGGCGCAACCTTCAAC
>JAFSTS010000255.1 GCA_017445685.1 Clostridia bacterium
AAAATATATGCAGGAAAAAATATAAGCTATGCTCAGAACGCTGAGCAGAAGACCTTTTGTTCTATCGCCCTTTACGGTTAGCAGATAAAGTCCGAAAAACGCGACGTATACGCTTGCGTCCTCTTTGACAGACAGCGTGAGAAGCGCGAAGATGAACATTGGAATATACTTTTTCTTTTCATAAAAATATATCATCCAAAGTATCAGCGCAGGCAAAAAGGCATTTTCATGAAAATCGTAAAATGTGCCTGTAGACAACGCCGGGAAGAATACCGAAATAAAGCATAGAGCGGCTGTCATTTTGTTTGAAAGACTTCTTCTTCTGCAAATAAGATAAACCGGGATAACGCTTGATACGACGACAACTGCCTGAACGACCTGGAGGGTAATTGCCGACGGGAAGAAAAAGTAAAACGGAGTCAGCAGATAAAGAACAGGGGATACATGAACCTGAAAATGAGTTATCAGACCGTCTCTTTCGCAGGTGTTGTACTGGATAAATCTTGTTTTCAGATTGTAGGCGGTGTTTGTGAAAATACCAAGATCGTAGTTCGGCGCGGAAAATGTCAGGCACCTGAAAATTCCGACAACGAGCATAACGGCAAGCGCTATAAGAGCAAATGCCATGACAAAAGCTTTAGTTGATTTTTTGCTCAAATCTTTCGACGGAAAATGATGCTTGTTTTTTTCAAAACAGTAAAGACAGCAAAGACTTATCAGCGCGCAAAGAAAAACAGTCAGATATATGTCGTTGTCAAGTATCAGACAGTAGGAAAAACAGGCCGCCGTACTCAGCAGCAGAAGCACGCTTTCATATTCAAATTTCGGGATATCAAGCTTTGAAAGGAAAAAAGCGGCAAAGTTTAAAAGAAGAAAGAAAACGACCGTTAGAACGACAGTCAAAGATACGCTTTCGGCTTTTAGAAATTCTTTTTCCGTCATTACAACGCCGCTTTTGATAAAGACGGCAAAGCACGCGAATATCCATGCGTTAAGAAGCCTGACAAAAAGCTTCTCGGCAGAAAAGAGAGATTTGTCTATTTTGAACTTTTCAATAAAGTCTTTCATGATTTCAACCTTTCGTAAAGCATCCTTCGGAAAAATTATATACTTTCATCAGCATTATGTCAAATGTTGACAAGCCTCGACTGATTATGATAAAATAAGTTGGTGAGGTGGTTTTGTTGGCTGAGATGTATGAAAATGCTTTTTCAAACGAAGAAGAAGACAAGGTTTTGCCCGAAGACAAAAGCTATAAGGCGTCTTTTAAAAAAAGACTTGTTTTCAGCTTTATTTTTACAGCGGTTGCGGTTGCATTTTCGTTCTTTTTAAGCTTTGAGCAAAACGTCGAAAACACACTAATGTGTATTGTATGGTAACATGGTTTACAGATTGTACGAGCACATAGTTTACACTTTTTGATATAATAAAAGGCGAATTTTAATACAAAAAGGAAGTGTTAAATTTGCCGTGGGAGTGTAAAACTGTGGAAAAAACGCGATTGG
>JAFSTS010000256.1 GCA_017445685.1 Clostridia bacterium
CTTGTTGCCATGGCTGAAAAAACGCTTGAAAAGCAGACCGGCGCAAGAGGTCTTCGCTCCATAATCGAGAGCGTGCTGTTGCCGATAATGTATAAGCTGCCGTCTGACAGATCTATCAAAAAGGTCGTCATAACCGCTCAATGCGTCAAAGAAAATGCAGAGCCGAAATATGAATATGTTTCCTGACGCAAAAACGATTTAATAAGAACCGAGTAGTTTCAAACTAAAAAATTAGGGGCTGTCGCATTTAGCGAAAAACATTAAAGCAAAATAACATACAAGGGATGATCGCAAGTGTTTTAACAATGATCATCCCTTGTAATGCTTTCAGAAAAGAAAAATTGCTATTTTTTTAACGCTTTAATTCGACATTTTTTCTTTTAAGCATAACACACCGTTTCAGGCGTGTTCGTATGTGTGCGTTATGCTTATGGCGTACCTTTGTACAGCCTTCAAGAGAAGAAAATGTCGTTTTCATCTAAATGCGGCAACCCCTTTTGCTTGGTTTATATTATCATTTCAAGGCTGAGTCTCTTTCAAGTGCTTCAAGGATCCTGCCTGCAATCAACGTGTGCTGTTCGTCGGTGGGATGGGAGTTTCTCAGGAAATCTGCCCAGAAAGTCGGCGTCTCGAAGCAGGTGTCGCGGGAGAGCTGAACATCAAAAATGTCAACATAAGTGTAACTGTTCTTGTGCGGAGAACGGTTTGCAAGATAATTGTTGACATAAGTTAATATCGGATCAAGAAGCGTTCCGATTTTGAAGCTGTCGCCCTGATGATAGGTGATGTTCCTTGCGCAGTTTACAACGCTCATGACGACGAGAGTTACATCGGGATTATATTCATAGATCCTGCCGACTACGGCGTCAAAATTCTCGATATAATCATTTGCGGTTTTCCAAAGGAATTTGAAATACTTGTCCGCAACTGTAGCCAGTCTGACATAGTTTTCAATTTTGTCAATAAATTCAACAGCCTTTTCGCTGCCTTTGCTTTCAAAGAAATCTCTGAATTTAGTGAAATGCTTTGTTCTGTTGATTGCGCCGTAGTTTGTCTTGAAGCCTGTAACAAAGTCGTTTCCGCCAAACTGGAGAGTTATAAGGTCGGATCTTTTTACGGCATCAACGCAAGCGTCTTTGTATGTGTCGATCTCATCGAGGTGAACGGTTACATCCGTACCGGCAACGCTGTCTGCATAAACAGTGTTGTCAAGCTCATAGTCGGGGTCAAGAAGATAGCGCATTTCATAGTTTCTTATGCCGTTGCTTGCAAAAGTGTTAAGCTCTTCTACGCCAAGCACATCAGCGATTTTTGAGTGGTAAGCATTAGGCGCCGGAATACGGGTTCGTACAAACTCTGAAGTTGCATAACCTGCGGCCATACTGTCACCCAAGCAGGTGTATACGCTGTACTGTGTGACGGGCTTTCCTTCATCGGCAAAGACAAAGGCAGACATTCCGGCAAGCAATGCGGCAGCTAAGAGAATACTGATTATTGATTTTGAAATTCTTTTCAAGCTCTAAACCTTCTTTCATATATTGTAAAAATATTGTATAACAAAAGGTCATAAAAGTCAAGAGACAGGATTTTACCTTAATTTTTAAATTTAGACAAAATTCATCATTTAAATAGGGCATGAGCGGTTGACTTGAAAGTAAAAAAAAGGTATAATAAAGCTGAATGTTTTTGTTTTCAGGAGGAAATAAAATGGTAGACTTCAAATCAGTTTGTGAACTTTACAAAAAATACGGCGTCGACGCAGAAAAAGCCATCGAAAAGCTTCAGGAGATACCGATCAGCATCCACTGCTGGCAGGGCGACGATGTAGGCGGCTTTGAAAACGATTCCGCCGAGCTTTCGGGCGGCATTCAGACAACGGGAAATTACCCCGGAAAAGCAAGAACTCCCGAAGAGCTTATGGCTGACTTCGACAAGGCTTCAAGCCTTATCCCCGGCAAGAAGAGGATAAATCTTCATGCAAGCTATGCTATTTTTGAAAACGGCGAAAAGGTTGACAGAGATAAGCTTGAGCCTAAGCACTTTGCAAAATGGGTAGAGTTTGCAAAGCAGAGAGGTCTCGGCATTGATTTTAACCCGACATATTTCAGCCATCCGCTTGCTGACGATGGTCTGACTCTTACAAGCCCCGATGAAGAAAAGAGAAAATTCTGGATCGAGCACGGCAAAGCTTGCAGAAGAATTGCAGCTTACTTTGCAAAAGAGCTTGGAACTCATAGCTTGTGCAATGTCTGGATCCCCGACGGATACAAGGATGTTCCTGCTGACAGAGTCGGTCCGAGAATGAGACTTAAAGACAGCCTTGATCAGATTTTTGAAGAAAAGCTTGACGGCGTTGTTGACAGCGTTGAAAGCAAGGTTTTCGGCATCGGCGTTGAAAGCTATACCGCAGGCAGCAACGAGTTTTATCTCAGCTATGCCGCAAGCCATGAGAATGTTTATTTCCTGCTTGACAACGGACATTTTCATCCTCTTGAATATGTCAGCGACAAGATTCCCAGCCTGCTTTGCTATTTTGACAAGATCCCGCTTCATGTCACAAGAGGCGTAAGATGGGACAGCGACCATGTTGTAGCGCTTGACGATGAGACTAAAGAAATAGCCAAGGAGATCGTCAGAAATAATGCAGAAGATAAGGTCCTCATCGGTCTTGATTTCTTTGATGCGAGTATCAACAGAATAGCCGCCTGGGTGATCGGAACGAGAAATATGCAGAAAGCTCTTCTTTACGCTTTGCTTATGCCGAATACCAGGATGAAAGACCTTCAGGACAATGGAGAGTTTACGGAATTGTTCATGCTCAGCGAAGAGACAAAGACTCTTCCTTTCGGACTTGTTTGGGAAGAATACTGCAAGAGAAGCGGTGTCCCGGCAGGCGAAGAATGGTTTGAAGAAGTTAAAAAATATGAAAGCGAAGTTCTTTCAAAAAGATAATCAGGAGAGAAAAATGGGTATATTAGATGTACAGGTCATAAAAGATTTTGTCAAGATGTGCAACGACGGCTGGGAACAGAACTGGCATGAGCGCAACGGCGGAAATCTGACTTACCGCATGAAAAAGCAGGAAGTTGAAGAGTGCAAAGAGTATTTCACTTTTGACAGGGAATGGGTTGAAATGGGAGTCAGCGCCGACAACATGGCAGGCGAATATTTCATTTCAACAGGAAGCGGAAAATATTTCAGAAATGTGATTCTTGCTCCGCAGGACAATATCTGTATCGTCGAGATCAATGATAAAGGCGACAGCTACAGGATAGTCTGGGGACTTGAAAAGGGCGGCGTTCCGACTTCGGAATTTCCGAGCCATTTTATGAACCATTCCGTCAGGGCTAAGGCGACAAACGGCGAATACAGAGTCATTTACCATGCCCATACGCCCAATATCATCGCGCTTACTTTTGTTCTGCCTCTTGAAGATAAGGCGTTTACGAGAATGCTCTGGCAGAGCGCGACGGAATGCGTCGTTGTTTTTCCCGACGGCGTAGGCGTTGTTGACTGGATGGTACCCGGAAAATCCGAAATTGCCATGGCGACGAGCGAGCTTATGAAAAAATACGATGTCGCCATCTGGGCGCACCACGGAATGTTCTGTTCAGGTCCTGATTTTGATACGGCCTTCGGACTTATGCACACTATCGAAAATGCGGCGGCGATTTATGTACGCGTTCTTTCGACGGGCAAACCGATTTTGCAGACGATCACAGACGATGATCTTCGCGCGATCGGCAAGGGCTTCAACTTGAAAATCAACGAGGAATTTTTAGATAACTGAGAAAACGGGTTTTGTGAAGATGGATAGAAAAGAAAGATGGAAAGAAAAGCAGCGCCAACAGGTCAAGGAGAAGATGGACAAGAGCGTCCGCGCAGCGCAGATATATGACGAACTGACTCGTCAGAACGAGGAAATAGCAAGCGGAAAACACCACCACAGCTCCTCAAGACGAACGGTTTCCAGAGAAATAATCATGGACAGGCTCAAGTCCTGCGCCTATTATCCTTTGGTTTATGCCGGAATTATTCTGGCGATACTTGCCGTGCTGACAGTTCTTTTCGGCTTGGTGCGCTTTAGCTGGGTAAAAAACAATATCTCCTTTAAAAAACCGGCGTTTGAAGAATATGTGCAGGCTGAGATCGTGCCGATAAACTCTGATTTTACAGACGGCACGGTGTCAAAAAGCAGCATCAATCTGCCGAAGTTCAACGAAAACTATGCCAAAATCAAAAGCGATAAGCTCGGCATGGCGGAGATCAGCGTTTTTTACCGCGGCAATCTTGAAGCGGAAAAAATCGGCGCTGTTCAGGAAAACGGCGACAGTTATTTCGGCTTTCCGGGTTATGTTTCCGTCTACGCCTATCACACGACTTATTTTAAAAATCTTTCCGAGCTTGCAATAAACGACAAAATCAGCGTTACAACGCCATACGGAGTTTTCGTTTACAGGGTATATAAAACAGGCGCTCAGGAAAGGCAAAAATCCTTTGATGCTGATGAAGACAGTATCCTCGTGCTTCACACGGACGAATATACAGGCATTACCACGGGCAAGAAATCGTCAAAGCATATTTATGTTTATGCCAGTCTGTTTTCCGGCCCGACGGTGACAGAGTGAGAGCAGGGGGTGTGAAGAATGGCTGAAGAAAGAATTGAAACAAGCAGCGAAACAGAAGAAGAAAGACACGCCCGCCATGAAAAAGAGCGTGAAAGATTAAGAGAAAAAAGACGAAAAAATTCAATGATAGTCTCGTTCATCATGGCTTTCGTGATGGTCATCGAGATAGCGACTGTCGGTATTTATATGGGCTTTTTCTCCTCAGGCTCGTCCAAGAGGCTTGCAGGATATATTGAAACTTATTCCGGCGAAGCTTATGAAGTCACGCTTCAAAGGCTCGAAGCGCTTGCGATAAAGAACGGTCTGCCGACAAGCGTTTATGAAGATGTTATAACGCTTGACAGGGTGCAGATCACTCTTGAAGCATTTGTCAACGATCTGGCAGACAGAGACTTTAACTCCGAGATCGTGACGGACGACTTGAACAAGGCTATAAACGAAAATGTTCGTATTCACCTGACGAGCACAGGCGTAAAAATTGACGAAAATGTCAACGACAATATCAATAGCTTTTCC
>JAFSTS010000022.1 GCA_017445685.1 Clostridia bacterium
ATCGCAACGATCTCATCTGCAGACGCGGAAATGGGCAAAATCATTGCCGAGGCTATGGAAAAAGTCACTGCAGACGGAGTTATCACAGTTGAAGAATCAAAGGTTGCCGTTACGGACAGCGATGTTGTAAAGGGAATGCAGTTTGACAGAGGATACATCTCGCCTTATATGGTAACAGATACAGACAAGATGGAAGCTGTGATTGACGATGCGTACATTCTCATCACCGACAAGAAAATTTCCAACATTCAGGAAATTCTTCCCCTTCTTGAACAGATCCTCCAGGCAGGCAAAAAGCTTGTTATCGTAGCCGAGGATCTTGAGGGTGAAGCACTTTCCACGATACTTGTAAACAAGCTTCGCGGAACATTCACCTGCGTTGCAGTTAAAGCTCCCGGCTTTGGCGACAGAAGAAAAGAAATGCTTCAGGACATTGCTATTCTTACAGGCGGCGAGGTCATCACCGAAGAACTTGGTCTTGAGCTGAAAGAAACTCAGCTTGACCAGCTCGGCAGGGCAAAGCAGGTCAAGATCACAAAAGAAAATACGACGATCGTTGACGGCTTCGGCGACAAGGAAGCTATTAAAGCGAGGATCGGTCAGATCCGTTCTCAGATCGAGACGACTACATCTGACTTCGACCGTGAGAAGCTTCAGGAAAGACTTGCAAAACTTGTCGGCGGCGTAGCTGTTATCAGAGTAGGCGCGGCTACAGAGACAGAGATGAAAGAAAAGAAGCTTCGAATCGAAGATGCTCTTGCTGCGACAAAAGCTGCGGTTGAAGAAGGTTGTGTTGCAGGCGGCGGAGTTGCGCTGATCAACTCGATTTCAAACATTGAAAAGCTTCTCGACGGTGTTGAAGACGCAGACGAAAAGACAGGTATAAACATTGTTCTCAAAGCTATTGAAGAGCCTGTTCGCCAGATCGCTGAAAACGCAGGTCTTGAAGGATCAGTAATTGTCAACCAGATCAAATCGTCCGACAAGCTTGGCTATGGTTTCGACTTCTCAAAGGGTGAGTTTGTAGACATGGCTGAATCGGGTATTCTCGATCCGACAAAGGTTACAAGAAGCGCGCTCCAGAACGCTGCTTCAGTTGCGGCAATGGTACTCACAACAGAATCTCTTGTAACAGATATTCCCGATCCTGCCGGCGACGCTGCTGCAGCGGCTGCAATGGCACAGGGCGGCGGAATGTACTAATACAATTTAACATCAAAAAAAATAACGCTTTCTTACAAAAGAGAGCGTTATTTCTTTATTATACACTTTTATAACTAACCGAATTTTGTGCAGAAATACTCAGTTGATTTTCGGGTCTTTATGCTTACAGCAGCTCGACCTTATATCTGATTTGAGCGCTGATATTTTTTAGCCTATACCCTGACAGAGCAGCCGTTCAGGTACACGAAAACATCATATCCCCATTCGCCGTTTTCGATTAGACCCGTCTGAGTGTTGACTACAATATTATTCGCATAGGCGTGCTTGTAGTCAAGTCTTGCGCTGCCTTCCGGGAAAGAGCCTGTCATACCCGTCTCCTTGAGCACCTGATCAACCCCGTCAATCACATAAACAAGGTGTCCTACTGTGCCCTCGCCCTCTTTGCCGCTGACCCCGTCGGTCTGGTCTTTGGCAATCATTGTAAGTATGACGTTGGCACCGTTCTTTCGAGCAGTTGCAAGCTGCAAATTGCTTTCACTAAGATTTTCATATCCGCCGGTCAGACCGTCAAACTCTTTTGAATTGCTGTTGATCGCTTTTTCAATCGTTCCCTTGAACATGGCAGGTGCGCCTTCAAGCGACACCATTTCCATAGTCTGCTTGGAGCGGCAGCCGCTTTTCTCTGTCTTTTCTGCGGCTGTTTTGTAAAACCCGACTATCTGGGATACAGTCCATGTTGACGGGTCATCTGGATCCGTCTCTACGGTTGTTGTATCAGCTTCAGGATCGGTCGGGTCTTCGATCACCTGAGTGACAGAAGCTGAGGTATTATCGTCCCTGAACGGATCGTAATCCGACGGAAGTATCTGAAGAAAGATCAGAACTGCGACGATAAACGACAGCATTTTGGGAAAATACTTTTTCATAAATTCAAGCATAGATTTTCTCCTTTTCTCAAAAAATTATTTTCTTATGATTTTATAAATTGTCCAGAATATTTGTCCGTCATATTCGACAGGTTTTGTAACAAGTGTAAAACTCACATTTCTTTCGACTATCTTGTCGCCGTCTGTCGTAAAGACATGCTGCGCTTGGATAACAAACGAGCCGTCCTGCTGCTTTTGGCACGATTCAAACAAAATCAGCGGTATCGAGCCGTCTCCTCCGGGGAAAGCATTGTAATAATATTTTCCGTTATAGTAATATGCAACGGAATTTCCGTAATAATCCTTCAACTCATAGGAATGATCAGGGGTCTGGTTGAAAATATATTTAAGCATAATATCAATATATTCCCCATCGATCACACCATATCCGGAAATATCCGACACCTCAAACTTGTGAAGAGGATCTATTCGCAGTTCTCTTTTTTCAACCTCTTCACGAGTCGGACGAACATGCCTGACGACCTGCCAGCCGTACCATTCCTCCATTCGTTCGATCAGTGCAAGATACGGCGTAAAAATATGTTCCATAGCGTACGAATAGGCTTTTGAAGACGAAGAATCAAAGCTTTCAAAATGGTTATTGACAAAATCGCCGGAATACATCTCCTCCTGTGAATACTTAAACTCATAAGGGTATTCGTAGATATGAAGTATCATATCTTGAAGAACATTCTGGTCGGTCACGCTTATACCGGGAAGTCTGACATTCGATTGCCTGTAGGAATCACTGACCTTCGCTGAGTCATTTGCAGGCTTGACTTCTTTAGTCGTCAGGTCAGTTGTTTCGCTTTCCTTTTCCTGAACCGTGGTCTTGGAATTATCTTCACTCGTTTGCGAAGCGGTTATATCTGTTTGCGAATATGTCTGTTCGGTTATATCGGTCGTCACAGTCGCTTGCAGCGATGCTTTCACCGAAGAGCGTTTTTTTGCAAAAAGCAAAACCCCTCCGAAAACAATTGCAAACGACAAGACAATTGCGACAAGGCTTTTAAATTCGTGGCTTTTCAAAAATTCATTTTTCATGCTTTTCCTCTTTCAGCATATCGCGCTGTTTTGAATTATGCAAAAACAATTTCAGTTATACTCGTGTCTTCAAAACGAGTTCCCCCGTAAACTTCTTCGATCGTGATTTTTGCAGTGCTTGTGCTTATTGGATTTTTAAATTCAACAATCGTTTTCTTACCGAAATCATCGAAAAAATCAACGGAAAACTTTACTCCGCCGTCAAGCTCAACAAGGCATTTTTTGATTCTTGAATTGCGAAAATAATGGTCTTTTGAAGCTTGATAACCGTTGATTATATCAATACGGCGAACAGTCTTTTTTTCGGCCGCGGAAAAGAGAATGTATTCCCCTTCCCCGTTGCCGTCCACGCCCTCTATCCACGATGTTTCAAGCTTCAAGTCGCATAGATTTTCAGCAGGATAAACAGTGCCGTATTTGTCTGTAAGAGCAGACGAAGCATAAACGCTGTCAAACAGAATGCCGTCCTCGACCCAAAAGTCCGTTTCATCAACAACCGTAACTTTATAAAATTCGCCGTTACCCCTGATGATCAGAAACAGCAAAAAGGCTGCCGCCCATATAGAAAGTATGATCACAAGCGGCAAAAACAACGGACTGTTTTTTCGTTTTTTGGGGGAAACGGCAGGTTTTTCACTGTTCTCACCGGCGGCTTTTAACAAACAATTTGAACAGACAAAGCTGCTCGTTCCCGTTTCTTCTCCGCACCTAACACATTTCATAAAAAGGTTTCATCCTCATATTTGATTTTATAATTTTACAGTAAAAAACAAAGATTGTCAATATAGCTTTTTGCGTTTACTAAACATTTGAAAAGGACCGCCTGCCTGCGCAGACGGTCCAAATTCTATTTTGCGATCATCATAGATCATTCGTAGTTTGCCATGTACAGTACATAAGCATAGTCGATAGCGTCGATCCATCCGTCCGAAACGATGTCAAGAGCGAGCATTGTCGCTTCATCTGACGGATCTTCGAAGTTGTTGATAAGCTCACTGATGAAAGCTACATCGAAAGAGTCAACAAATCCGTCGCCGTTAGCATCACCGGTTACAACAACTGTCAGACTCTGAAGAACTTCGGAGGTCTTGTTGTCAACAAGCTTGATTACTGTGCCTGTTCCGTAACCGTTTGCAGTTTCTTCGATTTCAACAGATGCGTCGCCGATCGTGCTGAATACTGCTGTGATGTCATTTGCGGAGGCGATGTTTTCAAGTCCGAAAACAAATCCGTTATCTACTGTTACATCTTCGGAGCCGATTACAAACTTAGGTACATATTCAAGAGCACCGGCTGCAGCGTTGATTGCTGTGGCGTATGCGTCGATAGTATCCTGTGACAAGCCGTCGAGTGAATAGTCAACGTTGTTGATCGCAGTGTTGAGAGCGTCAACAGTGGACTGTACAAGCTCGTTGCCTGTTGCCTGCATTTCAGCAAGCTTGGCATTTGCAGCAGATACAGCGGCAAGAACTGCTGAATAATCTGCATCGGGGATAACGCCGTTTTCTTCGAGGTCTGCAAGAGCTGCGTTGTAAGCGTCGATCTTGTCCTGTGCGTCCTGATCGTCAAGAATTGTCAAAGTTGCTGCATTTTCAACGATTGCTTCAAGGTCTGCAAGAGCGTCTGAATATGCTGCCCAGTAGGACGGGATGTACTCATTCTGTTCAAGTGACGGCTGAGCCTCAAGAGCTTCGTTTACAGCCGCAAGCTTGGAGAACGGTTTAAGTTCAAGCGCGTCATAAGCGTCAACAATTGCCTGAGTTGCTTCGTCAACTTCGTCCTGTCTGTCGTAGGTTGCGTTCGTCAGAAGTCTGCCTGCCGCAACAGCCTGAGCATATACGCTGTAGGATTCCTCAGTGTACATGGCCTCTGCATAAGCAGGAGCATTGGTGATTGCCGCCATAAGCTCACTGACATCGGCAGATTCGATCACGAGGTTGTCGTATGCGTTGCGAAGTGCCTGGATAAGAGCAAGAGCTTCTGCGTTGTCAAGCGCTGTCCATGAGCCTGACTTTTCGTTTGCGAAAATATCAAGCGCGTCATAAGCTTCATAGTAAGCGTCGAGTGACTCAGCTACTGTATGTTCCTCATCCTGCGGGAAGAGATCAAGAGCTGCCCAAACTTCGTCTTCATACGCAAACGGATTGATCACGAGAGCGGCAAATCTTGATTTAAGTGTTTGAACGCTGTCCTGAATAAGAGCAACATCTTCTTTTGTTGAAACTGTATCATAGAGAGATGTTGAGCTATTGAGAGCAGTCTGATACGCAGCGTAGGATTCCTCTGTGTAGCAGCTTGAATCATACTCTGTTGTGCAGTCGGCAATTGCCTTTGCAAGAGCAGTCTTTTCAAGCGCAACATACTTATCATAGAAGTCATTTACCAATTCAAGAGCTTCATCGTCATCAAGAATCGTCTTGTCTTCTGCGAGGAAAGCATCACACGCGTCAAACGCATCATAGTAGCCGTCAAGAGCCTCGGCTGTGTATTCAGTCTCTTCGAACATCGGGAATGTGTCGATGATCTCGTACAGATCATTCATATAGGAACAATCTTTCAAAACAAGATCTGAAATAGCGTCTTCAATTGCCTGAGCAGCGGCAGTGATCCTTGCGTTGTCGGCTATCGTCAAGCCTTCCTCTTCAAGTATCGCCTCAGCGGCGGAAATTGCATTTGTGAAGACAAGATAGCTTTCTTCAGTATATTTGTCCTGCGTATATTCAGGTGTACGCAAAACTGCGGTTTCAAGCAGGGAAACATCTGCATCTTTAAGCCTGAGAGCGGCGTATGCATCCTTAATGTTTGCAACTGCTTCGTCAACTGTGGACTGTTCTTTGATAGTGTAGTTTGCTGCGTTGTCTACGATATCCTGACCTGCTGCAATCGCCGCAGAATAAACCTCATAAGATTCGTCTGTGTAGAAGCTTGCGTCGTAAGCAGTCTGTCTTGCGATAGCTGCCGTAAGCTCTGTAAGATTTGCAGGAGCATTTTCGTCATAGATCGTGACAGTCTTTGTAGCTGCGCTGACATTGATCGTCTGACCGTAGCCTGCGATATTGGTGTCAACTCTGCCTGTTGTGTAGCGGCCTATATAGAGCTTGCCGCCCTTATTCGCGGAAGTCTTGAGGAACGCGGAATCAACCCAGATTCTTGAATCGATAGGATCGTTTCCGACTTCAAGAGTATCTTTAACACGAAGCTGGAATGTTGCGATAACCTGCTCAGGATCAAGAGTTACGGCTGTGCCGCCTTTGACTGATGTGGGAGCAACTGTGATATACGCATAATTCCATGTTGCTTTGTCACTGGCTGAGTAAGAAGCGGGATAACCTTTATCCGGGCTGTTTGTGTTTCCGCTGACGGAGGAACCGTTAATATACGGAATGTCGCTGAAGGTGAAGGCCGATGCTCCACTGCCGACGATCTCATAATATTCCGAGTTGTAAAGAACCGGGATAGCGGCTGCCGCGACAGGATAATCTGTCTTGACACTTACGCTGACGGTAACTACATCGCCGGGATATGTGATCGTCTTGTCAGTTGAAAGCTTAATCACTGCACGGTGAATTGATTCAGCGAATGTAAACGACTGATATTTAGCCGTTACGGAATCAGCAACCGCCTGGATCTCTTCAACATCGATGATCCTGTAGCTTCTGTTAAGACCTGCGACGAACTCCTCAAAGTCGGCTGCGCTCTGCGCGCTTATCTCAAAGTAAGTTCCGTCCGGCTGAAGAACGCCGTTCTGGATCATTCTGCGTCCGATAGCTATCTGACGGTCAACTTCTGTATAGTCGCCGGGAAGATATTCGAGATTTGCAAGAGTTTCGTTGATACTTGCAACATATCCGTCTACAGTGCTCTGGTTTCTGGCTTTGAGATTCCAGTCGATAGAATCAGTGATGGCATAAAGCTCATCAATGGATTCCTTCGTATAGTAGGACGAAAGATCTGACGGAATGTTGAAAATGACTCTTCTGAGTTCCGTGTAGTCGGCGTCTGCTTCGACAAGGTTAAAGATAGCTTCGTTGATGTCGAAAGCATAAGTGATAACAGTTGCCTGATTGTCTTTGTTAAGATCCCAGTTGATGTTGTTGATAAGTTCTTCAACTGCTGCAACTGATTCACGAGTGTAATAGTTTTTATTGAGAGCTTCAAATCTGGAAATTGCGAGGTTTACTCTGGAGTAATCCGCAGGGCCGGGAACGAGCTGATCTATGGCGTCGTAGATGTCGTCTGCCATTGCGTCAACTTCTGCCTGACGGTTAAGACCAAGCTGCCAGTTGACTGCTGCAATAGCGTTGTCGACTCCGGAGAAATCTGCATAGTATGTACGGTCAAGAGTGTCAACCTTTGCAATAGCTGCTTCAACCTTGGCATAGTCAGCGCCGAGATATTCGACATTGTTTATGGCGTTCCAGAGTCTCAGCGCCCATTCGTCAACTCTCGCCTGCTCGTCAATTTTAAGGCTTCTGTCAACAGCGCTTCTGGCAACATTGACTGCCTGAATGCTTGATTCCTGAAGTTTTTCGAGTTCAGATTCGGTGAAGGTTGTTTCCCAGTATTCTATCGCTCTGTCAACCTCGCTGTAGTCAGCCGGGTACATTTGTTTTTCTGCCAGCGCAGTCTGAAGGTTTGCAGCCATCGAGTCGATCCTCGTCTGGTTGAGGATGTTGATCTGACGGTAGCCTTCCGTTGCAGCGACTGCAGCGTCGATGGCTTCAAGGGATTCGGGATAGTAATACTCCCTTACGAGAGCCGCAGCTTCGGCAAGAAGCGCTTCAAGCTCTGTATAATCGGCGTCTTTCGGAATAAGTCCGTTGATAGCCGCTCTGAGCGTCGCTGCGTCTGCATCAACGATATCCTGCTGAGTGATTTTGAGGTTTGCGCGTTTGCTGATATCCTTGAGCACAGGAATAACGGTTGTATTATAGTTTGTGTAGTTTGATCTCTTGAGGCTTTCAGCCTGAGACTTGAGAAGATTGATCTCGGTATAGTCAGCCGATCTGATCGTAAGAGCGCTGATGGCATCTCTGATATTCTGCTCGTAAATAACTATTGTTTCCTGATCTGCCTTAGTCAAATCATATCGGACGGAAGCAACTGCGGTAGCAAGATCAGAGGAGTTTACATAAATCGAAGATCCGTCTTCAAGCTTCTGATCCAAAAGGGTGTTTGCCTGAGCAACGACCTCATTAAGAGATGTGTAGTCGGCAGGAAGAACGCGAAGCGCTTCATAAGCTTCGATAAGGGCGTCTGTCCACGCATCCACCTGAGGCTGATAGAGGATATGGCAGCTTTCATTTACCGCTTCAAGCGCTGTTTGAAGGTTTTCAAGAGTGTCTGTATAGAACCAGTGCTCGCCATACTCGCTGTAGAAGGAGGTTTCCTGAGCAATAGCTGCGTCTGCAAGATCTTTATATTCGTTATAAATGCTGTAATCAGCAGGTTTAAGCTGGAGGTTGTCATAAGCGTTGATAAGCGCTTCGTTGGCACCGTTGATCTCATCCTGGGTTGCGTTGGGTTTGATCAGTATGCCTGCGGCGTCTCTCATTGCAGAGCTGTATTCGGACCAGTTGTTTTTAAACTGCCACTGCTGAGGGTTAACACCCTTGTTTTTACATCTGAATACATTGTAAGGATCGCTGTCTTCATAGAGGTTGCCGGCAAGTATCTTTGTGATAGTATTTCTCAAAGTCGATTTGTCTACAGAATGAAGGACGATTCCGATAGCGCCGCCTGCGAACAGCCAGACATCTCTATCACTGTTTACGGCTGCAGCTCTTGTGAACATTGTATATTCACCGCTTGTTACGCTTCCGCGAAGGTATCCGACTTCATGCGTGCCGGTAACAAATGTTTCACCCATTCCGGAAAAACCAAGCGTTCCGCTTGCGCCGTTAGGCATATCATATGAACCTATGCCGTCTGTCGAAGAAGCGTTTCCGGAAGTAAATCTGTTCTGGATCATTTCAACACCGTAAGCGTTATCGCCGTGAGCGCCGAGACAGTCGGAAACAACTCTGAGGTTCATGTCCGCCAAAGTTGAAGCGGTTGATGTGTCGATATAAACATGGACATACGGCTTAGCGGTCATGTACTGGACTTTTATGCCGGTTTTGCCGGAAATAGTCAGGTTCTGAATAGAACCGGCAACATTGTAAGAAGCCGAGCTGTCCTGAGACGCTGATCTGCCGGAAGGATTGTAAGTTCCTCTGAAAAGTTCATAAAGGCTCTCAGCAAAGCTGCCGAGAGAATAGTAAGTGTTTTTACCGAGGATCCTTGTGATATAGTCAACAGAATATGTTTTGCTGCTTGTCAGATAGCTGTCCCAGTCGCCAACGTTTATCCATGAGCTGGGATTACTCATGTCAACCTGGCAGGTCTTAAGCGTCTGCAGCATATAGATACCGGCAGGCTGAGCAATACCTCTTACATAGGAATAAACTTTATTTGTATAGTTTCTTCCGTTGAAGGGGTAGGTGATCGAAAACTCAAGGACGGTTTCTGCCGTTGCCTGACCGCTGACAACCGACCAGGAGTAAGTTTTTGTCGAGCTGTTATAGCTTGCGGCAGTAAAGACCATGTTTGATCCGCCGCTCGTACATTTAAGCGTCGGAGTAACGTCGGGAGCATTTGTGAATGTTGCAGTAATGAGCGTGCTTGACGGAGTCTCACCCGCGTATGATTCGTCCGATGTTCTGTCATAGATCATCGGAATGCCCGACGGCGTCGCGGCTACGATCTCCTTGCCCGGGGCATAGGAGTTTTTGCCTGCGGCGACCCATGTGATATCTGTGCACGATGTGGTCACTCCGGGGTCGGGGCTTTGTAATAATGATTCAACTTCTTCCGCTACAGCCGTCAGAGTCGGGATCGCAACCGAGAACACCGAAACCAGCATGGCAACAGCGAGAAAAAGACTCAAAATTCTGCTTCTCTTTTTCGTCATAGCTAATACCTCCATTTAACGAATTAGATACTTATACCCACTAATACTATATCACAGTCATGTTGCATTGTCAATAAAAAAATATCGTAATTTCCTAAAATTTAAGTAAAAAATAATGCAAAAAATGTTATTAAAAAGCGACTTTCTCAAAATTACAAAAAATAGAGACATCACAGCATTTTTTAAAATCGAAATATTTTTATTTGCCATTTTTTACAGGCTCTATAATAAATGTTGGGGTAAACAAATAGAGCTTTCAAAAAAACAGTAGAGCATATTTGAAAAATCCTGTAAAATGGAATTGAACAAAACCCATTGAAAGGATGAACAAATATGCTCTGTAATAATTTTAGCGAAATTATGCTCGGATTGCAAGATGCAATCGTAAAAAATGTTGAAAAACTTGACGATGAAATCAATATCACGATCAGGATGAAGAGAAAAAAACAT
>JAFSTS010000257.1 GCA_017445685.1 Clostridia bacterium
ATCTCCTATAGTGCCAATAAGCACACCAATTGTTTCTACTGGTTCAACAGTAAGCATATACACAATGAAAAGCGGTATCATCAATAATACAGATATTCCTCCCACAAAATTCACCTCCTTGAATTACTTGAATTATAATAAATAATCAGTCGTACACAGGTACTCCATCTACTCCGAAATGATAATCTTTACATTTACACTGAATACAAATATTCGGATTGTCTGCAGTGCTGTAAGATTTAGTATTTTTAGATGAATCAAACTCGTTAGTCCAATAATCGTCTATCTCTTTAGCAGTAACACTGATCCAACTCAATCCGATCTTTTCTTCATCTTCGTCTGCGAGAGTGTATGATATATGGAAAAAATAATCTGTGCTTTCCGCATGTGCGGTGATGTCAGCTGAAATCACAGTTTCCAGACATTCTCCGTAGCTGTAATGCTCTGAAGAGGTTATCGGATGACGATCTTCATCATAATCCAATATTGCTTCATCAATATATTTGAACAATACGTCAACTTCCCATGAAAACCTTTCGCTGTTTTTTCTCCTATCGTAAGGCGAAAACATTTGCATCAGAGCATCTTTATCTCTTGCGTTAATCAGGTTGAATATTTCTTCTGCCTGAGAATTTGCGTAAAGATAAAGATATTTTGTTTTGAATCTGATGATTTTTGGCATAAACTCATACTTGCGTGTTGATTCGTACGTATGCTCTTTGACCTTTGTATCGGAAAAATACTTTATATCACGGCTAAGTATCTCTTTGGCGGTGCCGTATTCATAAGCGCCAGCTTCATCTTTGCCGACACTTTCGGCAACAGTTGATTGTGTTGTTTCGTCGGCAAGGCTTTTGCCTTTATTCGTATTGTCATTTGCACCGCAGGAACAGAGAAAAACAAGGAAAGCGGACACAAGAAAGGCAACTGTTTTTTTCATTCCGACACCCCAAAAACAATCCGAATCTTCTTATACCATTAAATCACAAAATGATATTATCTGTCAATAAAAAAAACAAAACTGCACACTTTCAAGGCAAAACTGCACACTTTCAAGGCAAAACTGCACACTTTCAATTCAAAAAGTAAGCGCCGCGGGGGAGTTTGAGCCCCAACGGCGTTATACTATTATATTTGTTTTACTGCGGTTTAACGACGATATTTACAAGTCTGCCTTTTACATAAAGCTCTTTTACAACAGCCATGTTATCAATTGCAGCGGCGATTTTTCCGTCAGCTTTTGCAAGCTTGATAGCGTCTTCTGCGCTGACATCGGCAGGGACATAGATTTTTGATTTAACCTTGCCGTTGATCTGAATGACAATCTCAATCGTTTCGTCCTTGCATTTTTCCTCGTCGTATTCAGGCCATTTCCGGTCGGTGACAGTGCCTCCGAAGGACATGGTTTCCCAAACTTCTTCAGTTACATGGGGAGCGAAGGGATTGAGAAGAAGCGTGAAGGTTTCAAGCTCTTTACGAGTGATTTTCTGTGTGTCGTAGATCTTGTTCATAAGGCTCATCAAAGCGGCAATTGCCGTATTGGCTTTGAGCGTGTCGATATCGTTCGTCACTTTCTTAATAGTACGGTGGAAATCGGACACAAGCTCATCTCTGTATTCATCTCCGTCAACGCAGAGAGTCTGAAGATTCCAGTATCTTTCAACGAATCTCTTGCAGCCCTTAATGCTTGCGGAGTTCCAGGGAGCAGCCTTTTCAAAATCACCGATAAACATTTCATAAAGTCTCATTGTGTCGGCGCCGTATTCGTTGACGATGTCGTCGGGGTTGACTACATTGCCTCTGGATTTGCTCATCTTCTCGCCGTTTTCGCCGAGGATCATTCCGTGGCTTGTACGCTTTGCATACGGCTCTGCCGTCGGAACTACGCCGATGTCGTAAAGGAATTTGTGCCAGAAACGGCTGTAAAGCAGGTGAAGGGTGGTGTGCTCCATGCCGCCGTTGTACCAGTCAACAGGGGTCCAGTATTCAAGAGCTTCCCTGGAGGCAAGTTCTTTTGTGTTATGCGGATCGCAGTAGCGCAGGAAATACCATGAAGAGCCTGCCCACTGGGGCATGGTGTCGGTTTCTCTCTTTGCAGGAGCGCCGCATTTCGGGCAGGTCGTGTTGACCCAGTCTGTCATGGGAGCAAGGGGAGACTCGCCGTTTTCGGTCGGCTCGTAGCTTTCAACATTTGGAAGCGTGAGCGGAAGCTCGCTTTCGTCGATGGGAACATATCCACACTTGTCACAATGAACGATCGGGATCGGCTCGCCCCAATATCTCTGCCTTGAAAATACCCAGTCTCTGAGCTTGAAATTGACTTTCTGATGACCCTTGCCGTTGTCGGTAAGCCACTGAATGATCTTAACCTTCGCGTCTTCAACGCTCAAACCTGTGAGGAAATCGGAATTGACCATTACGCCTGTTGCGCAGTCGGTGAAAGCTTCCTCCTCAACGCTATTTTTGCCGCCTGACACGACTTCGATGATGGGAAGATCAAATTTTTTGGCAAATTCCCAGTCGCGCGTGTCGTGCGCAGGAACAGCCATGATCGCGCCTGTGCCGTAGGAGACGAGAACATAGTCGGAAATGAAGATCGGTATCTCCTTGTTGTTGACGGGATTGACAGCTTTTACGCCGTCGATCATGACGCCCGTCTTGTCCTTATTGATCTCTGTTCTTTCAAAATCGGACTTCTTTGCCGCCGCTTCCTGATAAGCGCGGATCTCGTCCATGTTGTTGATTTTGTCAGCCCATTTTTCGATGTATTTATGTTCGGGGGAGATGACCATGTATGTCGCGCCGAAAAGCGTGTCGGGTCTTGTGGTGTAGACGGTGAGAGTATCTCCCGTAGTTGCGGTGAAATCAACCTCGGCTCCGGTAGATCTGCCGATCCAGTTTTTCTGCTGAAGCTTTACTCTGTCGATAAAATCAAGACCGTCAAGGTCGTCAACAAGTCTCTGGGCATATTCTGTGATTTTGAGCATCCACTGGCTCTTTGTTTTTCTGACGACTTCGCTGGAACATCTTTCACAGACGCCGTTTACAACTTCTTCGTTTGCAAGAACGCACTTGCAGGAGGTACACCAGTTTACAGCCATTTCACTCTTGTAGGCAAGACCTTTTTTGAAAAGCTGGATGAATATCCACTGGGTCCATTTGTAGTATTCGGGGTCAGTCGTGTTGATCTCGCGGCTCCAGTCGAAGCTGAAACCGAGAGACTGAAGCTGCTGCTTGAAGCGCGCAACATTCTTTTTAGTAACTTCCGCCGGGTGAACATGGTTTTTTATCGCAAAGTTTTCAGTCGGAAGTCCGAAGGCATCCCAACCCATCGGATAAAGAACATTGTATCCTTCAAGGCGTTTTTTTCTTGCAACGATGTCAAGCGCAGTGTA
>JAFSTS010000023.1 GCA_017445685.1 Clostridia bacterium
AAATTCTTGTAAATCATGTATATCCTCCTTTGTGTTGCAGTTGTTCTGAAGCTATTATAACATAAAACCTGCAAAAAGTTAAGAGCTTTTATGTCATTAAAGACCTCTCGTTTGCGCGAGAGGCCGTGATCTTACACTTGACTTTTTGCCCATGATAATACTTCGCTTTCGGAATAAGGTGCTTCTGCGCCGTGGACGGCAAGACCTTTGCCGAAGGAAGCGCCTTTACAGATTTTTTTGAGATCCTGCTGACATGAGCCGAGTCCGCTGCCTTCGTGAGTCATAAGCGCAATAACTTTTTTACCTTTAAAATCGAGCTGTTCGATCAGCGTAAAAACAGCCACGGGGTAGGTACCCCACCAGCATGGTCCGCAGATAAAGATATTGTCGTATTTTTCAATGCTGTCAAGCATTTTTTTGAGAGCCGGACGCTCTTTCTTTCGAAGTTCGTTTTTTGCCTCAACTGTGCAGGCCATGTAATCCTCGGAGTATTCTTTTACCGTTTCAACTTCGAATAAGTCGCCGCCGACAGCTTTTTGGATAAACTCCGCGCAAATTTCGGTATTTCCTTTTTCAAGGTTTTTTATAGAACCGTTGACATAGTTCTGACCTTTTCTTGAATAGTAGATTATCAAATTGTCTGCCATAATTATCTCCTTGGTTAATTAAGCTTGTTGTAGCTTTTGTCATCGACTTCTTCACACCATTCTGTTTTGGTGTTTTCTCCGGGTATTTCCTGAGCAATATGCTGAAAGTATGAGTCCTTTGCCGCTCCGTGCCAGTGCTTAGTGTTTGGCGGAATGTTGACGATATCACCTGCATGAAGCTCACGAGGCTCTTTACCCCATTCCTGATACCATCCTCTGCCGTAAACGCAGATAAGCAACTGACCTCCGCCGCTTTCGGAATGATGGATGTGCCAAAAATTGCGGCATTTCGGCTCAAAGGTTACGCTGAAAGTCGGGATCTGCTCCATCGTCAGCATTGCAAGATAACTCTGACCGGTAAAATACTGCTTGTAAGCGTCGTTGGGCGCTCCGATCGGAAAGACGAAGTCCTGTTTCGAAAAGCCGTTTTTTGACAGGTTTTTGTCCATTTTTAAAACCTCCGAAAATTAAATTATTTCACAGACAAACCCATTTCATATGCTTGCCTGAAAGCGTCTGTGCCTTCAATTTCGCCTTTTTCATATACGCCCGTACCGTAGATTATGCCCATTTCCTGAGCGCCTTCTACGCAGTCGGCGTATCCGCGGAAACATTCTATCGTGCGTTCCTGCGACTGCTTTTCTTCGTCCGCGCAGGTAACGATATAATAAAACTGTTTGTCTTTTACTTCTGTCCAGCGAGCAACAGTGCGGTCGATAAGAGCCTTTAGCTGAGCGTCGATCGAGTAGAAGTATACAGGGCTTGAAAGAACAATAACGTCGGCGTCGATCATTTTTTGCAAAACCTCAGCCATGTCATCCTTCTTTGCGCATTCGCCGCCCGATTTTACGCAGTAGTAGCAGCCGCTGCAAAAACCTATCTTCTTTTCCGAGACTCTTATTTTTTCAACCTTGTTGCCGCTTTCAACAGCGCCTTTCATAAATTCGTCGCAAAGCAGGTCTGAGTTTCCGCCTTTGCGCGGACTTCCCGAGAGTATAAGCACATTTTTAGCCATGATTCTTTTGTCCTTTCTTATTTTTAAGAAAACAGGTAAAACAGTGACCGATAAAAACGAACATTGCCATGATACATATATAGTCGATAAAAAAGAATATCAGTGGTTCTGTTAAATCAAAATATGCAAATTTGATCACGCCGAACATATATTTTACCGTCTGCCTTGCAAAAATGGCATACAGTCCGTAAGCAGAAGCTGCGATTGCCGATATTCTTGCTATCCATTTGGCACAGGAGCTTGCCGGTTTTGATTTTTTTTGGGCAAAACCGATAACAGCTCCCCAGTGAAGTCCGAGATGAAGGCTCATCAGCGCAAAATTCCAATAGCCGCAAAGCATATGAACAGTTCTTGAAAGGGAAGATATACCGACAAGTTCAAGCTTAAAAATATGCTTTGAAAGAATAATTCCGCTTACGGCGGAGCCGATCATTGTCAGAAATATCAGCGCGTTGAGCACAGTCTGAACAGTTCGAAAGGCATTGTATTTCCCTTTGAAGACGCTTTTTATCCATTTTCGATTGATGATATGATGCGCGATAAATAGCGCCGTGATCGCCAAGCCGAGCCACTCGTGCAAGGTTTCGCCGACTCTTGAATAGCACATAAGACAAAGCAGCAGGACGCTCATCAAAAAATCAATTGATCTTCGTAAAATCTTTCCTGTTTTCATATTTATTATAAACTTAAAAACCTAATTTTTCAAGCCAGCTCTTTACATCATCTTCCGATTTGTCGGCTCTGCTGCCGGATACGGCAATTCCTTCAAGGACAGTTGCGCCCGGCTCAAACTCTTTAATCGTTTCAAAAGTTCCTCCGTCGCCGGAGCCGGCGTGAGTGTCAAACGGAATGATCGTCTTTCCCGTAAAATCGTATGCGTCAAAAAATGTGTACATAACCATTGGCAGCGTGTACCACCACATCGGATAGCCGACAAAGATAACATCGTAATCTTCCGGGTCGATGTCAAGCGGTAAAAACTCAGGTCTTTCGTCACGATCGCGTTCCGATTTGGCTGCGTCGGCAGTGCCGTTGTAATCTGTCGGATAGTCGTTTACAGGCGTGATTTTTGCAATGTCTCCACCTGTGATGTTATTTATATAAGTTGCGACGGTCGCAGTAGCAGATGAGCCGTCGAAGGAGGGAGTCGCTGAAGAGACAGCGTCAACATCGGCAGTATTGGCAGAAGAAAAATAAATTGTCAGAATTTTTTGATCCGAGGTTTGAGAAACGGATTGAGTTTTGCTCGTTGCCGGCGCAGAGCTTTCGTTCTTGACTCCGCAAGCGCTCATAGACACAATGATCGCCGCGACTAAAAGAGAGGCAGTAATTTTTTTCATCATAATCACTTCCGTTTTATTTAATGAATGTTCATCGAATTGAGAGCTTTCACAAAAGCAGGAGAGTTGTGATCGACAATTTCGCTTTTGCCGAGATCTTTTGAAGCTACGGCAGCCATTTCCTCGTCGGTCAGAGTGAAATCCCAGATATCAAGATTTTGCTCCATTCTTTCGACATGAACTGATTTCGGGATTATGGAAACTCCTCGCTGCGCGTTCCACCTGAGAGCAACCTGCGCAGGAGTTTTCGAATATTTTTTGCCGATTTCTGCAAGCTGCGGATCGGTGAAAATACCGTGCTTACCTTCTGCAAGAGGGCCCCATGCCTGAGCAACTATGCCGTAAGAGTTCATGTTGTCAATCGCGTCCTGCCGGGCAAAAAACGGATGTATTTCGATCTGGTTGACCGCAGGAATGATTTCAACATTTTCGCATAAGTTTGTCAAAACAGCAGGATAAAAGTTTGCAACGCCGATAGCTTTTGTCAAGCCTTCTTTGTATGCTTTTGTGATGCCGCGGTATGCCGCAAAATAATCTCCCATCGGCTGATGAAGCAAAACAAGATCGACAAAAGGCATATCGAGCTTTTCAAGCGAAGCTTTAACTGCGTCATAGGCAGTTTGCTCGTTTTTCATGTCCTGCACCCAAACTTTAGTTGTGATGAAAAGCTCGTCTCTTGTCACGAGTCCTTCGCTGATTGCTCTTTTTACTGCTTTGCCGACGGCTTCCTCGTTCATATAAGCCGCCGCAGTGTCAAGAAGTCTGTAGCCCGTTTTTATTGCGTCAAAAACCACCTGCTCACACTGAACGGGATCGGGGATCTGGAAAACCCCAAAGCCCTCCAATGGCATTTTTGCACCTGTATTAAGAGTAACATATTGCATATTTGATCCTCCTCAAAAAAATTTATTAACTATATTATACAATTCAAAAGAAAAAAAGTACATTATCAATTTTGAATACTGCTATTCACCTATTGCATAGTGAGAAATTATATGTTATTATACTAAGAGGGGGGGAAAATTATGAATACTCTTGACCTTGAACAGCTTGTATCTTTTGATCAGAGCGGAAATCTCAGCATGGTGGCGCAGGAATTTTCCATTTCACAGCCGTCTGTTACGCGCACCATGCAGCGAATAGAGCAGGAGCTGGGTGTTTCACTTTTTTCGAGAACAAAAAATAAAATCGAGCTAAACGAGATCGGCAAGGCAGCCGCCGAGGAAGCGAAGCTTGTGCTGGCGCAGTTTGAAAATATGAAAACAAATCTTCTGTCGCTTGAAAGACAGAAGAAAACGATATGTATCGCTTCGTGCGAAGTGCACTGTATAGCTCAGATAGTATCTTTGCTGCGGTCTGAATTTCCCCTGATGACAATTTCAAGTGAGATCAAGACGACAAAACCTCTTCTTGAGGGGCTTGAAAACGGGTTGTACGATCTTGTAATATTGCCGTTTGAGCCTAAACAGAACGGTATCGTATCGAAGCGTATAGGTGAAGAGCATCTGATGATAGTTCTTCCCAAGACTCACCGGCTTGCCAAAAAAAACTCGATCGAGCTTCGTGAAATGAACGGCGAAAATATGCTTCTTTACAGTGAAATAGGTTTCTGGAAAGATATTGTAGATGAAAAAATGCCGTCTTCCCGTTTCTTAATACAGACGGAGCGTTTTTCGATGGAAGAACTGATGCTCAATTCCACTCTGCCTTATTTCGTAACGGAAAAGACTCAGGAAAACCCAAGCGTAACGGAGAACAGAGTGACGCTGAAAATAAAGGATGAAGACGCTAATCCGACTTTTTATCTTGTTACCAAAGCAAACAACTCAAGGCGATTTGCCGAAATATTCAAAAAGGAGGCAATAAATAATGTTTGAATCTGTTCAAAAAGAGAAAAAGGTTGAATATCTCGAACTGATATACGATTTGATTTTTGTCTATATCATCGGCAGAAACAATTCGCTTTTGCACCATATCGAAAACGGCTTTGTGTCGGGAGGGATATTTTTAGCGTATATTCTTTGTACGCTTGCGGTGATACAGATATGGACTTTTTCGACATTTTATATAAACATTTACGGAAGAAACAGCGTAAGGGATCATATTTTTCTGTTCATAAATATGTATCTGTTGTATCACATGGCGGACGGGATCAACACCCAGTGGGAAAATTCGTTCTACCGCTTCAACACAGCGTGGGCATTGATCCTTGTCAATCTCGGAGTCCAGTATTTTATCGAACGCAAAAATCATCTCGATGCTCCGTGGGAACTAAAACAGATCGACCGCAAAGCGGGCATTTTGCTTATCGAAGCTGTGCTTGTCGCCGGTCACATGGTGCTGTATGCGCTTTTTGGCGTGTCATTTGCGTATATTCCGATTCTGTTCGGTATAATTGCAACAGAGTTGTCCGACAGGATAAATACGATGGTTCCGGTTGATTTTGCTCACCTGACGGAAAGAATAATGCTCTATGTCGTTTTTACATTCGGCGAAATGATCATTTCCATTTCATCGTATTTTTCGGGTGGCTTTGGAGCAAATACGATGTATTTTTCCGCAATGGCATTTCTGATCGTGGTAGGTTTGCTTCTGTCCTACGGGTCGTTTTACAACAGGATACTTGACCGTGAGAAAACGACTAACGGAACAGTGTACATGGTAATTCATATATTTCTGATTTTTGCGCTCAACAATATCTCCGTTTCACTTGAATTTATGCGTGAAGAAAGTGTGTCGCTTCTTCCAAAGACAGTTTTCCTGACAGGATCGTTTTTGATTTATTTTGTTTGCCTGTTTTCACTCGGAAGATATGCAAAGCTTCGCTGCGGCTTTAACAAGGTTTTCTATTTCATTCTTGTTGCGATCGTCGCAAGCTTTGCAGTTTTGATGCTTCTTTTCAGGCAGTATATGTATGTAAATATTGCAGTCACAGTGGTTTATGCGTTCGCAATTTTCCTGTTGCTGTTTTGGCGCGGCAGGAAAATTGAGCAGGCTGAAGAATGAAACAATTATTTTTTAGAACAAGAAAGCGCCTGCGGCGCAGCGTCTGTGACGCAGAATGTCACTTTCGGTTCCGCCATCGCCGTTGCCCAAAAGGCAAAAACGGCGGGAGTTATAAATAAATAAAACGGGCATATCGCTTTGAACTGCCCCATATTGTGCAGACAGCACAAAAACAGGCTACTACGGTAGAATATTAAGATTTAAGCAACGTACTGACATCTGTGTTCCAAGGGTGTCAGTTTTGTTTTGTATTGGATTCTGTAATTGTTGTAAAAATGGATGTATTCAGCTATGAGGAGGCGTGCATCCTCATAGCTGCGCAGCTTGACGCGGTGTATACATTCCGTTTTCAGAATTGAGAAAAAGTTTTCTGCTAAAGCATTGTCATATGGATTTCCGCGTCTTGACATTGACGGCGTAATGCCGTAAGATTGTGTTAGCACAAAGTATTCGTGTGAGACATACTGTGCACCTTGGTCACTGTGGAGTTGCAGCTCGGCAGTGACCATTTCCTTTTGCATGGCTTTGTGAATCGTATCAAGAACGAGTTTAACAGTCATATCCTTTGACATATGATAAGCCACAATGCTGTTGTCATACAAATCTCTGATTACTGACAGATAACACATACACTCGTCAGTTTGTATGTATGATATATCTGTTACCCACTTTTGATTTGGTCTGTCAGCAGCGAATTCTCTGTTAAGTAAATTCGGATATTTGTGCAAGTGTTCCGATACATATTTGTACTTTTTCCTGCGTACTACTGATAGCAGATTGTACTTTTGCATTACACGCAGTACCGTCTTTGGATTTCTGTATATTCCTTGCCTTTCAAGCCATATCTGCACTCTGCGATAACCGTATGTTTGCTTGTTCTCTGATTGACATAATCTTATCTGTTCTGCCAAAGGTAAATCCCTGTCCGGTATGTCCTTTCGTTTCATATACGCATAGTATCCGCTTCGGGATACACCAAAGAACTTACACATTTGACTGATACTGTATTTGTCTTTGTGCTTGTATATTACCTGATATTTTACCGATGGCTTCACTTCCTTTCTGTGAGCGAGAGAAAATCCCGCATTAACTCATTTTCCATTTCTAACTGCTTGATATATCTGTCCTTGTTTGCAAGTACATATCTCATTTGTGCCAGTTTATCAAGACGCTGAATTGACGGCGGTAACTCGCCTTCCTTTTTGCAAGGTCTGCCTTTCTTATGAATTGCTTCTCCTGCGGCAATCATCCGTTGCCTTTTGTTGTACCTTGTTTTAAAGTCTTGAACCTCGTTATATGTGAATCCTAAAAGTTCACCAATTTCTCTTAAACTCTTTCCGTTAGTCCACAGTTCGATGATTTCATTTTCATATCTACTGATATTTCTATATTTCCTTGCCATAAAAAATTCCCCCTATGATAGTCTTTTCCATTCTACCATAGGGGGTCTGTTTTTTCTATTGTCTACTTTTTACGGACTTGTTCACTTTGATATGTCCGTTAAATCTTTTGTGTGTTATGCCAGTTCTACTTCTTTTATATATTTATCGACAACTATCTGCCGATTGAAATCTTTTTCAACTTTTTTGCGTCCTGCAAGTCCCATTTCAGTTCTTTCCTGAGAGGACATATTGACAATTTTTTTCATTGCGTCCGAAAGACCTTTAACATCTCCCGGCTCAAAAATGAACCCGGTTTTTCCGTCTTCGATGACATCTCTTGTGCCGGAGGTATTAGAGCCGATACAGGTTCGTCCCATAGCAGAGCTTTCAAGAATCGCATTCGGAACGCCCTCTCCGCCGTGCGAGGGAAGAACAGTGCAGTGGCATTTTTTGATCCATTGCGTAATATCCTTTATGTATCCCAGCGGCGTGACAAAATCGGAATATTCCTTGATCTTCTTATCATACGGATGATCTTCCGTGTATCCTGCCATGTAGAAATTAGTGTTAGGATATTCGGTTTTTACGATTTTTGCAGCTTCAAGATATTCATCAATTCCCTTGAGCTTCATAAGTCTGCCGATGAAGATAAAATTTATGCAGTCGTCTTCAGGCAGCGGAGCAAGGTAAAACTGCTCCAGATTTACGCCAGAGCCGGGAAGCATTTCATAGTTGCTTCCGACCATTTTTTCCTTTACGAACATATCGCGGTCATCTGTGTTTTGGAAAAAGACCTTATAGCTTTTTCTGACAGAATGGCGGTAAAGCGTGCGGCAAAGCTTGCTGAGGAAGTTTTCCTGCAGGAAGGTTGCGCCTGTACCGGTGATGTTGCAAACCTGACGGAAAGGTTTTCCGTTTTTCCTTGTTTTTCCGTTGACTGCAAAAGCGCCGTAAATATTCGGCTTTATCGTGTAAGAAAAAATAATATCGGGATCGACCTGAGGAATCATCTTCTTATAAAACCTGATCAAATTCAGATCCTTAACCGGATTGACGCCTCTGCGGTCAACTGCGGTCGGGATGACCGTACAGCCCAAATCTTCAAAAAATTTATTGTCTTCGGAATCAGGAAGAGAGACGAATACATCGTATCCGTCTTTGCAAAGCTTTTCGATCAGCTCACGCCTGAAGGAGTACAGCGTGATAAAATGCTGAGCCAAAAAGAGAACTTTTTTCTTCATCAATGATTCCTCCTGAATCAAGTTAGGTTATTTAGAACTTTTGGCGAAGATCAATTATTACAACAGTTTATTGTTAAAAAATAACGATAAAAACTTTTTTGATTCGCAGTCATTCATCAGACATTATATCATTAAATTATATAAATTACAAGCTATTTTGCGTAAAAAATATTTTTTTCAAAATTGACCTTGAAAAATTATGGATTTGTGGTAATATATTATTTGTTGTATTTCTATTTCAAAGGAATGGAAAAAGAAAATGTGGTTTTTGTTTGCAGTTATATGTATTTTGGGCTGGGGATTTGCCGATCTTTTCTATAAAAAGAGCAGCGATGACAACGATAGATACTCTCATTTGAAAATTGCCGTATGGGTCGGAATTGTGATGGGCGTATGCGCAATTGTTTTGATGTTTGTTCCCGGAATCGAGGACAGGACCGTAGGCATAGGGAATCTGTTTTCGGGAGCTGTGAAATATCTTCCTGCGTCTCTCGGATACATAATTTCAATGGTCATAGGTTATGCAGGACTTCGCTATCTTGAGCTGTCCATTGTCTCTCCTGTTCAAAATGCGTCCGGCGCGCTTTCCGCCGTTTGCATAATGGCGGTGTTTCTTTTCAAAGGTAAGATCACCTCGATCGGAGATGAGCTTTCCGTTCTTGAAATAATCGGAACATTGATCATTGTTGCAGGCGTTATTTCACTTGCGTTTGTTGAGCAGAATCTTTCCAAAGCCGAAATCGACAAGGCTGATAAAAAATATAAAATGGGCGCTCTTGCCCTTATTTTCCCGATACTTTACTG
>JAFSTS010000258.1 GCA_017445685.1 Clostridia bacterium
CGAATAGACCATTTTTACAAGCGAAACAGTAAGCGGCAGACTTATACCCGGATAACTTTCGACAATGTTGCTGTTATCAAAAATCAGCGGATCGCAAGCGTCAAGGGTAGTTATCTTCCTTGCTTGAAGGATAAATATTTCACCGTTTTCTACGGCAAATTCCACATCTGAAAAATCAAAAAGAAGCTTTGAAATGTCCTGTGATATTTCAATCAATTCCTCTACAGTTTCTTTTGAAAGCAGGTCTTCCCTGCCCTCAAAATAAAAGACTTTATCGGTCAGATTATAGTAATAGGAGGTCGTATCGACCTTGTCTGTGACGACATTTTCTCCAAGTCCTCTGCCGACAACGATAACGCTTTCATTCAACAACCCCTGAGGATTGGCGGAGAAAACTATGCCCGAAAGCTCGGAAGACACCATTTTCTGAACGATGACATTCATTCTTATGTCGTCAGCGGAAATGGATTTTTCAAACATATAGTCTATCACATTTTTGTTAAAAAGCGAGAAAAAGCAGTCGGTGATCTTTTCATCAAGCTCACAGGGCTTTACGTTCAGAAACGTGTCGAACTGCCCGGCAAAACTGTCTTTGTCGCCGTCTTCGATACTGCAAGACGACCTGACGGCAAAATTTTCACCGTCAAGCCTGACGCCAAAAGTTTTCTTTATATTCTTTTTTACAAAATTTTCAACTGTTTGAGCAAGGGCATTTTTATCGTGTTTTACGGTTTCATCCATAAGCCCTGCAAGACTATCGTGATCATCAAAAGCATCCTCAAAGCTTACAACCGTAAAATCGGGAACATTGAACCCCTTTTCTTTCAAAAACAGAAGATTGTCAATTTTGCTTCCGTATTTCATATTTTACCTGCTATCATATACACAGCAACCGTCAAAAGCATAGTTCCTTCCTGAAGGTATGTATACAGTTCAACTTTACTGACGAGCTTGAATTTTTCGGGATCTTTCATGAATCTGACAAACTGCCATGTCATCCATGTAACAAGCGCAAACAAGACAGCAAGCGAGATTTTATTAAGGTTGTAGACGAGAATAAAGTTTGTGATGATGTCAACAATGGTCAGTATCAATACAAAACGGGTAGCCTTTTTGTAGCCGAAAAGCTTTGAATAAGTAACATATTCGTTTTCGTCCTTAGGCGCTCTGATTTTTCTGGATACTTCCCATATAAGAGCCGGAAAATAAAGAGTAAACAAAGCCATGATCGTCGTAAGATGAAACGGAGAAAGGCTGTATTTATAACAGGTGAAGGAGATGATATACATATTGATAAACATCTGCACCGGTTTATGCGTGACAAGCGCAAGAGGCAAAGACGGCTGAATTTTGCTTCTCTGGAAAAACCATTTGCTCATGAGATATCCGTAAAAATAGAGCACTACAAAGGCGATTCTTGCCGCAAGATTCATAAACGCCATGTTAAGGGTCAAAGCTACAGCCTGCACGATAGTACAGCAGATCATCAGATCCTTATGTTTGACTCTTCCGCTTGGCAG
>JAFSTS010000259.1 GCA_017445685.1 Clostridia bacterium
AGCCCTACATAGTTTATATCGCTTTTTTCGTCTGGGAACTTGTCATAAGCTATAACATTCATGCCGAAGCCTCGGCAGATGTTGATAAAAATCCTGCCGATCTTGCCTGTTCCGACAACTCCTACCGTTTTCCCATGCAGATCGAAGCCCGTCAGACCGGCAAGGCTGAAATTATATTCTTTTGTTCTGTTGTATGCCTTATGGATCCTGCGAATCGAGGTCAGCAGCAGCGCCGCAGCGTGCTCGGCAACTGCATAGGGTGAATAGGCAGGCACTCTGAAAACATGGATTTTCCCAAGGCAGTGCCTGACATCGACATTGTTGTATCCTGCGCATCTGAGCGCGATCATCTTCACGCCGTATTCGTACAGCTTGTCGATCACCTGAGCGTTTACGGTATCGTTTACAAACACGCAAACGCCGTCAAACCCTCTTGCAAGTCCTACCGTATCTTCGGTCAGCTTTGTTTCGAAAAACTTAAAGTCAAGATCCTTTTGCCCTTCGTATACTTCAAATGATTCTCTGTCATAAGGCTTTGTATCAAAAAAAGCAATTTTCATTTCAGTCTTTTACTCCGTTATTTTTTAGGCGCGGCAGTTGTTTCGGCAGGTTTAGCTGTTGTTTTTTCAGCAGGTTTTGCAGTTGTTTTTTCGTCTGCTTTCTGCGTAGCCTTTTCCGTTTTTGGCGCGGCAGTCGTCTGCTCGGCTGTTGTCTCCTCGCCGACTTTTTCAACGAGAATATATCCCTGCGCCTTCAGGTAGGATTCAATGCCTTCTGCGGACATGAGCTTGTAATCGCTGATATATTCGTCAGTCATGTGCATAACGATATATTTGCCCTCACGGACGATCTCGGCAGTTTTAGTCTCGTTTTTCTGCAAAACCTCAAGGCTTGATATCGCAGCTTCTTCCGTCGGGAAAGTCATTATGGTGTCGATCCCCGTGATCTCGTCATTGCTGTAGTAGAAGATAAGATAGTTGTTTTTGTTTTTATAAACCTTCTGAGTCTCACTTGATTTGAAAACATATTTTTCTTCTTCCGAGCCGGTTTTTTCGTTCTTTCCGCCGCATGAACAGGCAAAGAACGCCATAATCAATACCAATAAAATTGCAACTGTTTTTTTCATTTTGTTTCCTCCAAAATTTTTGTTTATTATACGCCCTCAAGGTCGAACTTAGGAATGAACTCTTCCGAAGAGGACGCTGTTTCCTGAATAAATCCGTTTTCCATGCCGCTGTAAAAAAGGTAGTCCGCGGCGCGTTCATATTCTCTTTTTGTAAGACGCCGTGAAAGCTCCGGGAATTTTGCCGCTTCTCCGTGCGGCGTATACTGGCTCATAAGGCTGACAAAGGTTTCTGCCGGCAATTCGTTTTTGACAAACGAAAGGATTTTTTCCGTTTCGTGCAGGTTGCCCGGCAAAACAAGATGCCTTATTATCACGCCTTTTTTCATCATTCCGTCAGGCGAAAAAATATCATCGGGCTGCTGGCGTTTCATTTCAAAAACCGCCTGCCTTGCAACAGGGAAATAATCTTTGCAACAAGAATATTTTTCCGACGCTTCTGCGCTGAAATACTTTAAGTCTGTCAGAAAAATATCGACAAGTCCTTCAAGCGTCTTCAGCGTTTCGACCTTTTCGTATCCCGAACAATTGTAGACTATCGGAACCGGGAATTTGTTTTTTTCAAGAATATTTTTTATGGTGTGAGAATAATGAGTCGGGTTGACAAAATTTATGTTATGAGCGCCTTTGCCGATCAGGGAGCAGATGATCTCGACAAGTCGTTCTTCGGAAATCTCTTTGCCGAAATTTTCATGACTGATCTCGTAATTCTGACAGTATACGCAGCCTAACGAACAGCCTGAAAAGAAAATCGTTCCCGATCCGTTTTTTCCGCTTATGCAAGGCTCCTCCCAAAAGTGAAGAGCTGCTCTTGCAACGACGGGGGAATACGGCATTTTGCAAAACCCTTTTTCACCGTTTTCGCGGTTTGCTCGACATTCTCTGGGACATTGTGTGCAAATCATTATGCTTTGCCGAGATACTCTTCAAGACACTTGCCGCTGCTTTTCATCGCTTTGGCTGCTTCGACGCCGACATATCTCCAGTGCCACGGCTCAAAAACGATCTTGGTGATGTTTTGTTTATCCTTGGGATATCTCAGAATAAAGCCATAGTCCTGCGCATGAGCGCAAAGCCATCTGTATTGAGCGCTGTTTTCAAACGAATCAAGCACGCTGATTATATCCATTGCAAGCCCTGCATTATGCTCGCTCGTTCCCGGCGGCAGGATAACCTTTGACGCTTCAAGGGTCGCATTGATTTTTGAATAGCCGTAGCTTATATTCGCGTTTATCCTGTTTTCAAAATTTCTCTTTTGAAGATCGTATGAACGGTATCCCGAACAAGGCGTGAGATAAATCCCCTCTGCCGCAGCAGCTTTGTACATTTTTTCATAATATACTGCCGCTCTTGAATCGAGTCTTTCGCTTGAATTGCAGACATAAACAAGCTTCACCGAATCAAGATAGTTTGCCGGAAGGCTGTAGTCTCTGTTGACAAGAAGCAGCTTCCAGTCGCCGCTTGTGGATGCAACCTGAGGCGTAGGAAGCGCGTAGTTGTACTTCCATGTTGCAGAAGTATTGACTTTTCCGTTGGTCACTACCCAGTAGCCGTAGGCATTTTTGGCGTTGCCGTTATATTTAAAGTTTATTGTTCCGTTTTCGATATACCACCAGCCGTAATCATTTTTGGCAAGTCCTTTATAAGAATAGTCGATTTTTCCGTTTGTGAAGTACCACCAGCCGTACGGATTTTTTGCCATACCGGTATAGGTGTTGTTGACCTTTCCGTTTTTGACATAGTGCCAGCCGTTACTATCCTTTGCCATGCCGGTAAAGGTCGTATCAAGCTTACCGTTTTTAAGATACCATGTTCCGTAGTCGTTGTCTGCAAGTCCTGTATAAGTCGTGTCAAGCCTGCCGTTTTTTGCATAAAACCAGCCGTACTGATTTTTCGCCATGCCGGTATAGGAAAAATCTATTTCGCCGTCTTTGACATACCACCAGCCATACTCATTTTTTGCAAGCCCTTTATAAGCAGTATCAACGCTTGAGTCGCTTGCAAAATACTGCCATTTTCCGTCAACTTTTCTAAGGCTGTATTCCTGCGCTGCGCTGACAGACAAAGTCAGCTCAGGCAGCAGCTTCGCAGGAAATGCGCCGAAAGCAAAAACAACTGCAAAAATTGCCGAAAGGATTTTGAGCGAAGTCTTTTTCATATTCTTTCCCCTTTTCTCAATGATTCAAAATATATTCTTCAAGACATTCGCCGCTCTTTTTCATCTCACGCGCCGCTTCAACGCCGACATATCTCCAGTGCCACGGCTCAAAGACAATTTTAGTAATATCCTGCTTGTCCTTAGGATATCTCAAAATAAATCCGTAATCCTGAGCGTTTTCACAAAGCCACGCATAGTGAGCGGTATCTTCAAATGAATCAAGCACACATATTATATCCATCGCAATTCCTGCGTTATGCTCGCTTGTACCGGGAGGCAAAATCACCTTTGACGCTTCGACCGTAGCCTCAGCCATTGTCATACCCTGTCCCATGCACATATCGATCCTGTTTTGGAAATTTCTTTTTTGAAGCTCGTAAGAACGGTATCCGGAACAGGGCGTCAGGTAAAGTCCGTCAGCCGCCGCGGCGTTGAACATCTCTTCATAGTGTTCGGCAACTCTTTTGTCAAGCCTCTCGTCCGTTGAACACACATTGACAAGCTCGACGGAATCAATATAGTTTTCGGGCAGAACATAGTCTCTGTTTACAAGAATCAGATTCCATTCGTCGTCAGTGTCGGCGACTCTCGGCGTTTCAAGTGCGTAAGCGTAGTCCCAGTTTGCCGCAAGGGGCTGATTTTTAGTCGTCGGCTCCTGTGTGGTTTCGTCCTCCTTGTCCTTCCTGCTTTTTTTCGCAGTCTCGGATATCTCCGTATTCCCCGATTGATTTGAAGTTTCGTTCTGATTGCTGCCACCTTTTGCGCAGGAAGCAAACGATAAAACAACACAAAGCGCA
>JAFSTS010000024.1 GCA_017445685.1 Clostridia bacterium
AAGCCTTTTGCTTTCAGCTCGTTATTCAGGCTGCGTATTACCTTGTAGGCATACGATTCTGAAATGCCGAGTTCCCGGGCAACCTCATCCACCCGCATGAATTTGTTCTCCATTCAATTCGCTCCTTTCATATTAAATATTGATTTGATGGAGTTCCTTTGCGATACCTACCGAAAAAGTGGGGGCAGGTATCAAATATTTTCATCTGCTGATTCAAAAGGAAATCTCTACATTCTTTCACCTCCAATTCAGGTTTTTTCAAGCCCCCTGTTTTTCGCCGATTTTCATCGGATCTATATCCGTGTTTTTGTACCGAAATCGTTTCAGTTTTCTCTTTTCGGTCAGTTCTTCATACAAGGGATTTCTGTTCGATTACGGTACAGTTTTACGGATCGGTGGGGCTATGTATCGCCGCCGCTGCAAGCTGTGAGTATTCTGTATTTGTGAGAAGTGTGCGAGCAGTATTTATATTTGTGAAACAAGTGGATGTAGTATTTTTTACAAAGTGGGGGTGGGTATCAAAATATCTGTTTTACTTGCCGAAAGAGACAGTCTTATCGCTTTCCACTATATCTATAGCCGAAAAAATGGTTTTCGCCGATAATTGCGTGACAGCCGATTTGGGATGCCTGTGACAATTTTTTTCTTCCTGCTCCGGTTCCGTTCCCACAGGCACTCCGCATATTTCTATGGGCGCTGTGCGGTCTCGCAGCCGTTTCAGGCTGCCAGCGCTCGCTTCCTTTTTTTCGGAAGGTCGTGGCGGTTTGGGGAACCGTGCAGGGATTCAATTGTAAAAGCAAAAAAAGCCGTTACACAGACAGCACAAAAAGCGGGAAGGCTTTTCTCCTTCTCGCACAGTTCATGCTGAACTATGTAACGGCTTTGAATATCAAAGCGCGGGGATCACGTAAATATCGTGATTCTCTTATGGCAGTCAAATATCGACTGCGTATTCATCTTAAAAAATCAAACAATCGAGTTCAGTTACATATTCTGTTGTAATGAGTCGAAACTCGCCAATTATTATACAGAACATTTGTTCCTTTGTCAAGTACTTTTTTCAATATTCTGTAAAAAAATTTGATTTTTTTGGATAATGAGGGCATGAACCGTGTTATTGTGTAATTATTAAACTTGAAAAATGACTTTATTATCAATCCTCCTTGACAGACACTAAACAAATATGCTATATTTTTTGTATCACAATGAATCGGGGTTGAAGAAATGGCAATCGGAGAGAGAATCAAGTATTTTCGTAATCTGAGGGGTATGACGATGAAGTATCTCGGTCAGATCGTCGGTTTCCCGATCAAAACGGCTGACGTGCGTATGGCGCAGTATGAAACGGGAATGCGAACGCCGAAGGAAGAGTTAACGAATGCGTTGGCCGGAGCGCTGGAAGTTTCTCCGTTGGCGTTGAATGTGCCGGATATCGACAGTTATCTCGGCCTGATGCATACGCTGTTTGCCATGGAAGATCTGTATGGGCTAACCATAGAAAACAAAGACGGCGGTTATTATCTTCGTTTTGATCCTGCTGTAGGCAAAGACGCTGAAACTGTCTCCGAAATGGTGAAAGCATGGGGTGCGATTGCAGATAGATTCCATACAGGTGAGATCGACAAAGAAAAATACGATCAATGGCGGTACCGCTATCCCGAATTCGATACGACACAAGGATTTGTGAAACTCCCATCAAAGCAGTTAAGCGACGCGCTGCTGGATAACGAATAAAGAAAGACAAAAAGAGAAAGCCCATAGCTGCGTTTCTTTCACAGCTATGGGCTGAACTTTTACAGACGATATGTTTTGACGACAGGCAGGAATACCGTTTATATTATTCCTTTACCTGACAACCGTCGGGACGAAAGAATAATGTGATACTCCGCTTCTGTTATCAAATTGTTATCAAAAGACTTCTTCGGGAGCCGAAAACCGTTGATATGCTTACGTTTTCAGACTTTCTGTTCTTATTCCCACTCCACCG
>JAFSTS010000260.1 GCA_017445685.1 Clostridia bacterium
GGTTATTTACACATGGGCAATCGTTCATGTTGAAGAAGAAGTTATTGATGAGCCGGTAGAGCCCGTTGCTCCCGAAATGCCCTTCATCATCAGAAAACTCAATGATATTTTCGGCGGCGCATTCAAGCTTGTTTTTGAAATTCTTGTAAGCGTATACAACTATGTTGTAAGAGTTATCAACATCTTCTGAAATTGAGGCGATACAGAATGAAAAGGACAGTTTGTTTTCTTCTGTCACTTATAATTATAATCAGCGTTTTTTCGATTCCTGCCTCGGCTGTAAACTACAAAGTCAGCTATGAAACGCCGTCAAATTCGGGCGAAGCAGAGACTAAATGGGTGCAGAAATACGGCACGAGCTATCTTGATGCTCCGAGCGTACCTGCGGTTGCAGGCGACTATCTGATGATAATGAGCAAAACTTCGCTCCTGAAAGTCGACCGAAACACGGGAAACACCGTCGCAACTGCAACAATGGTCGACAATCCCGGATTTACATATGTTCCCGTATGCGTCTCTGACGGCGTGGCATATTGTCCGCTTGACAACGCGACTATCCAGGCTTTCGATATCAAGACGATGAAATCGCTCTGGGTATACCGCGACAGTCTCGGCGGTCAGTCGCTGACCCCTATTGTCGAGGAGAACGGAAAAATCTACACGGGTTTTTGGAACGACGAGGACAAATACGCAAACTTCGTGTGTATCAGCACTCGCGACGAGGACTCGAAAAATGAACTTGAAGAAAAAAAATCCGACTGGACTTTTAAATCACTCGGCGGATTTTACCGCACGGAATGTAAAATAGTCGGTGACTATCTCTATGTCGGAAGCGACGACGGTACTGTCTATTCCGACAAAGCGTCCAAAGTGTATGCTCTAAACAAAGCTACAGGCAAACAAACGGACATGGTTGATACTCTTGGCGACATCCGCTCCGGCATTTCCGAAGATTCAGGCAATATCTTTTTTGTCTCGAAAGCAGGATATCTTTACAGCGTTGGAATTTCAAACGGGAAATTCAACAAATCTTCGCTCAAAAGGCTTGCTCTCGGAGGCTCGTCGACCTCCACTCCCCTGATTTACGGCGGCAGGATTTATGTAGGCGTTCAAGGCGCAAAAATTTCATCAGGCTTTATTAAAGTCATTGATGAAAAGAATCTGACTGTCATTTATTCAGCGGAGACTAACGGCTATCCGCAGAGCAATTTCCTGCTTTCGAATTATTACGAAAAAAGCACCGGAAAGGTTTGCGTTTACTTCACCTGCAACTGTCCTCCCGGAAGCTTGAGCGTGCTTATTGACAGCGCCAATCAGACTCAGGCAGAGCTTCACGAAATATACGCTCCCGACAGCTCGCATTCGGGTTACTGCATAAGCCCGGTAGTTGCAGACGAAAGCTCAACTCTTTACTACAAAAACGACTCAGGCTCAATTTTTGCTATTGTGAAAAAACAGCCTTCGCAGCCCTCACAGCCTGCTAAAAAATCGCTATTCAGGAGGATCATCGAATGGATCGTCTCCGTATTTCAGAAAATCAAAGGACTGTTCACAAGATAAGTAAATTTTTCAAAAGGCTTATTTGCTTTACTTTTGCAGTCTGTTTGTTACTTCTTTCTTCTTGCAATAAAAATGCTCAAACAGTAAAAACAACACAGCCGGTTACAACTTCGGCAGTAGTAACCGAAACTGAAAAGAGCGAAACTGTTTCGGCAAGTCAGGCGCAAACAACAACGAAAGATCAAACACAGGCAACGACCGTAAAGCAGAAAGAGACAACAACTCAGCAGGAAAAAATTTCTTCTGAAAAAACGACGAAGCCAAAAACTACTGCTTCTCAGAAAACTTCGGCAAAAACTTCATCGGCAAAACCGACTCAGAAGCAGAACGAAAAATACTGCTTTCTTACCATAGAATGCAAAACAGTTCTTAAAGAGGACAATTTCAAAAGGCTTGAAACTTCCAAACAGAGCGTCATCCCCTCGGATGGAGTGATTCTCAAAAAGACGAAGACATCTTTCGACGAGGGGGACAGCGTTTATGATGTTTTCAAAAGCTTTTGCCAAAACAATGTCTGCACGCACAGTTGCAGGTACTGTCAGGGCAGGATACAGTTTGAATCCGTTCCGACTGCTTTCGGCACTTATATAAAAGGCATCCATTTTCTCTATGAAAAGGACTGCGGCACAAAATCCGGCTGGATGTACAAGGTCAACGGCGTCTTTCCCGACTACTCGGTCGACCTGTATACCGTCAAAGAAAACGACGACATTGTTTTTGTGTACACCTGCGACCTCGGCGATGTATAATTTTGGGCTGTAACCAATCTTTCAATTTCTCCATATAATGTCATGAGACAACGAAAGGAGGAAAAGAAAGTGGGATTTTTTAACGGTTCAAACGCATGGATAATCATCCTTGTTCTCATCTTGTTATTCAGCGAGAATAATTCAGGTTGCGGCTGCAACAACTGCAATAGCTGCAACAACTGCGGCTGCGGCTGCTAAAAGTGAAAAGAGAAGACCCGGAAGTTCGTTCTTCCGGGTCTCAGTTTGTCGAAAAAGTTTTTTTCGACAAACTGGGAGACTTCGAGAAAGTATGCAAGAAGTCGCATTTTCGACCCGAAGCTGTATATAGATACTGCGAGAGGGAGAAAAGGCGGCTAATTTGCAATATATTTATTATTAAAACATATTTAAATGGTTCTTTTTTTCAATATGTTTTAACGTTTATTAACTTGTTTTGTAAAATTCTTTTTTCTTTGCAAATGTTCTTGCGACTTTATCGACAGTCTGACGGCTCCCTTGTGCAAAGGGAGCCGGATGCGTACTTGGTGAGCAGACTGAGGGATTGTAGTTTATGACAACACCTCAGTCTGACTTTGTCATCCGGCATCTCGCCTGCCGGCTTGGCAGGTGCTTCTGACCTCGGCAGAGGTGTTCGCCGGACACTCGCACCCGTTACACAGGGGAGTCTGTATTACATCTACGCTTGCTGCCTGTATAGTATAAAAATTCCCGAAAGATTCATCATAGTGTCTTTCGGGATTGTTTTATCTGTATAAATTGTTAAAACCAAATCTATCGAAGCATCCATCGTCATCTCCGTCGGAATTGCCGGATTGAACTATCTCATCACAGAGCGCATATAAATCGTCTATTTTTCTTAAGGTGCTGATAGTGTTTCTGTATTTTGCCGCACCGCGTATACCTTTTACATACCATGCTGCGTGTTTCCGCGCTTCACGCATACCGATTTCTTCACCTTTGTACAGGCAGATTTTTTCGATATGCTTTTTCAATATTCTGATCCTTTCTTCTATAGTGGGATCGGGGATTTCACTGTTTTCAAAAAGAGCTGCTTTTATTTGACTAAACACCCAAGGTCTGCCGAGCGCTCCTCTTCCAATCATCAACGCATTGCAGCCTGTTTTTTCGAGCATTTCCTTTGCGCTTTCTGCGTCTTTTATGTTGCCGTTGCCAATAACCGGAACGGAAACAGAACTTTTGACTTGAGCGATCGTCTCATAGTCTATCGGGTCGGCGTACATTTGCTCTTTAGTCCTGCCGTGAACTGTGATTGCCTTTGCTCCTGCGTCTTCGCACATCTTTGCAAGAACAGGGGCGTTTATTTTTTCAAAGTCCCAACCGGTCCTCATCTTGACCGTAACATCAATGTCGACTGCCTTTACAACTGCATCAACGATTTTCGCAGCAAGCTGAGGATTTTTCATAAGGCTTGATCCTCCGCCGTTGGAAGCAACCTTTGGCGCAGGGCAGCCCATGTTGATATCGATCCAATCAGGTGAAAACTCAAGAGCCTTCTTTGCGCCCTGAGCCATTGTTTCGGGATCGTCGCCGAAAATCTGTATGCCGCACGGCCGTTCTTCGTCTGAGATGGAAAGCAGGTGAGCGGTTTTTCTGTCGTTGAAAGTCAAAGCCTTTGAGCTTGCCATTTCGCTGACGGTCATGTCGGCGCCAAAGCTTCTGCAAAGCTCCCTGAACGCCTTGTCTGTTACGCCCGCCATAGGAGCAAGGATCAGCTTTGGCATATTGTTAAAATGATCCATAGTAAACCTCTGTCGTATTATTCATAGACATAATAACATATTCTGATAAATAATTCAAAAAATATTTCTGTTGACAAATGTTTGGGGCTTTGCTAAAATATTTTCCGTGATATCGGTTGGGTTTCCCGTCCGGGAGATTCAATTCGAATACGGAGCAAAACGCAGCCGTAGAGTTGTATTGCTTCAGGGGGTAAAGAAAATGATATGTGAAAATTTGTCTGTGAACGAAAGAGGTCATCTTCTTTTTGCCGGTCAGGACACGGTGGAGCTTGCAAAAAAGTATAAAACTCCGCTTTATCTTATCGACGAAGACAGGATCAGAAAAAACTGCCGAACATATATCAATGCTTTCAAAAAGTATTTTTCAAACGGAAGTTATCCTATTTACGCAGGAAAAGCAAACTGCTTTAAAAGGATATACGAAATAATCAATGAAGAGGGCATGGGATGCGATGTAGTGTCGCTTGGCGAAATGTATACTGCCATAAAAGCCGGCTTTCCGCTTGAAAAAGCATTTTTTCATTCGAACAGTAAGACTGACGAAGATATAGAGTTTGCAATTGAACACAAGATCGGACATTTTGTCGTAGACAGCAAAGAAGAGCTTCTTGCTATAGATTCCATTGCAGGAAAACATTCTGTTAAGCAGAATATTCTCATTCGTGTAACACCGGGCATTGACCCTCACACATACGAGGCGATCAACACAGGAAAAGTCGATTCGAAATTCGGCTTTGCCATTCAGACAGGACAGGCTCAGGAGATAACGGGGATTGCGCTTTCGTGCAAAAATATTGTGCTTGACGGGTTTCACTGCCATGTAGGATCGCTTGTTTTTGATTCCGATACATTCATTCGTTCAGCCGATATCATGCTTGAATTTATCCGCGATATGAAAGAAAAATATTCATTCACTGCTTCAATTCTCAACCTCGGCGGCGGCTACGGAGTAAGATACACTGACAACGATCCGTTTATCGACATCGACAAAAACATCAGCCTTGTTTCCGAAAAGATCAATGAGATGTGCAAAAAGTACAGTATTGATCTGCCGAAGATCGTCATGGAACCCGGCAGAAGCATCGTTGCAGACGCAGGACTGACTCTGTACACGGTTGGCTCTATCAAGAAGATCCCGGAATACAAAAACTACGTTTCCATCGACGGCGGTATGACCGACAATCCGAGATATGCGCTTTACGGCTCAAGATATACAGTCTATGCCGCAAACAGAATGAATGAGGAAAAAGATTTCTGCGCGTCCGTCGTCGGCAGATGCTGTGAAAGCGGCGACATCATTCAGGAAAACGTCTCTCTGCCGTCGGGCGTAAAGAGGGGAGACATCATTGCAGTTCTGACAACGGGAGCTTACAACTACTCCATGGCTTCGAATTACAATCGTTTGCCAAAGCCTCCTATTGTCGCTCTTTCAAACGGCGAAAGCAGGGTTGTTGTAAAGCGTGAGACGCTTGACGACATCATCAGAAACGATGTGTAATATTATAATGTTAAAAAAATGCGTCGGTCAAGATCCGGCGCATTATTAGTTGTAAAGAAAAAAATTCAAAAATTTTTCATCTTGTCAAAAAAACTATTGACAAGACCATTCGCGTTTGGTATAATGTTTCAGTATTTAAATGTGTAAGTATGTTTAAATATAGTTTTAATGAAAGGAGATGCTATAGTTTGCCTACCTTTAACCAGCTTGTTCGTAACGGTAGAGAAACTCAGGAGAAGAAGGCGAAAGCCCCTGCTTTGCTCAAAGGACTTAATTCCAAGAAAAACGTTATGACAGATAACGATTCTCCCCAGAAGCGCGGTGTATGTACTGCTGTTAAAACAGCTACTCCGAAGAAGCCGAATTCGGCGCTTCGTAA
>JAFSTS010000025.1 GCA_017445685.1 Clostridia bacterium
ACAAAAAAATCAGACTGACACTTCAAGACGGAAATGGTAAACTATACAAAAAAACAGTCCGCAAGGAAGAGTACGAGGATCTTGGGCTTGAATTTGAAACGTATCTGATGGACAAAAAACAGCACTGCAAAAACAAGTGCATTTTTTGTTTCATTGACCAGCTTCCCAAGGGTATGCGTGAGACGCTGTATTTCAAGGACGACGACGCAAGGCTTTCGTTTCTCTTTGGAAACTATATTACGCTGACGAACATTGACCGTCACGATGTAGACAGAATGATCGAAATGCATATCAGTCCTGTGAATATTTCCGTTCATACGATGAATCCGGAGCTACGACGGGAGATGATGAAAAATCCCAATGCCGGTGAAAACCTCAAATTTATCGAGGATATTGCCGCGGCGGGGCTTAACATCAATGCGCAGCTTGTTCTATGCCCCGGCATCAACGACGGCGACGAGCTGAGATACAGCATTGAGAAGCTGATGAGCTATTATCCGGCTGTTCAAAGTATTGCCGCTGTTCCTGTGGGAATCACAAAATTCAGGGAAGGCTTGTGCAATTTAAAACCATACGATGAAAAAACGGCAGGCGAGACGATAGATATAATTGAAGAATATTCTTCAAAGTATCTTGAGCATATCGGCAGAAGGATCGTATATGCCGCGGACGAGTTTTATCTGAAAGCAGGCAGACCCTTGCCTGACGCGGAGTTTTATGAAGATTTCGCGCAGATTGAAAACGGCGTAGGTATGTGGGCGGATATGAAAAGCCAGGTCGAAAGCGCTCTTGAAACAGAGCGAAAAAATGTTGAAAAAAGAAAAGTATATATTGCAACAGGCTTTGCAGCTTACGGGCTTATGCAATATATAAAAGAAAAAGTTGAAGAAAAATATCCTCAGGTGGATGTTGAAATAATAAGAATATCAAACGATTTCTTCGGCAGTTCAATTACTGTTTCCGGCTTGATAACAGGTGAAGATCTGCTGAAAAATCTGAAGAATGTAGAAAAGGGCAGCGATGTTTTGATCTCCTCGAATATGCTTCGAAGCGAGGGGGATATGTTCCTTGACAGCATGACTCTCGAAGAGGCGATCGAAAAAACAGGTCTGAACATCATCCCCAACGATCAGGACGGGGAACAGTTGCTCAAAAACATTTTGGGAATAAAGGAGTGAGAGAATTGGCAAGACCTATAGTTGCCGTCGTCGGCAGACCAAATGTCGGGAAGTCTACGCTTTTTAACAAGCTTTGCGGAAAAAGGTTTTCTATCGTTGACGACACCCCCGGCGTTACAAGAGACAGGATATACGGCGACTGCAATTGGCAGAACTATGATTTTCTTCTTGTAGATACCGGCGGAATTGAGCCGCATTCCGACGATGTGATCTTAAAACAGATGAAAAGGCAGGCTCAGCTTGCAATAGAAAGCGCAGATGTCATCATTCTCGTCACAGACATGAGATCGGGCGTCGTTGCAACAGATCAGGAGGTTGCCGCCATGCTTCAAAAAAGCGGCAAGCCGATAGTTCTTTGCGTCAACAAGTGTGATACGATAGGCGAGCTTCCGCCCGATTTTTATGAGTTTTACAATCTCGGTCTTGGCGACCCTATAGCAGTTTCGGCAGTCCACGGTCACGGAACCGGCGATTTGCTGGAGGAGGTTTGCAAGCATTTTCCGGAGCCTGAAGAGGACGAATTTGAAAGCGAATATACTTTTGTTGCCGTTATCGGCAAGCCGAATGTCGGAAAATCTTCTCTTATAAACGAGATATCGGGCGAGGAAAGAGCTATTGTCTCCAACATTGCCGGTACGACAAGAGACGCAACCGACACGAGAATTGAAAATGAATACGGAAAATTCGTTTTCATCGATACTGCAGGCCTCAGAAGAAAGAGCAAGGTCGTTGATAATATCGAAAGATACAGCGTTCTTCGAGCAAAGATGGCTGTTGAGCGGGCACAGGTGTGCGTAATAATGATCGATGCGCTTGAAGGCTTCACCGAGCAGGATTCAAAGGTTGCCGGCATTGCTCATGAGATGGGCAAGGCGTGTATAATTGCGGTCAACAAATGGGACGCCGTTGAAAAAGACGGCGGCACGATGATAAAATACCGTCAAAAGCTGATGAACGATTTTTCGTTTATGTCTTATGCGCCGATAATCTTTATTTCCGCAAAGACAGGTCAGCGGATCGACAGACTTTTTGAGCTTATTAAATTTGTCGATGAACAAAATGCAATGAGAATTTCCACGGGAAAACTTAACGATGTGCTCGCAGACGCCACGGCAAGAGTTCAGCCGCCCTCGGACAAGGGCAGAAGACTGAAAATATATTATATGACTCAGGCTTCTACAAGACCTCCGACATTCGTGTGCTTTGTCAACAGGAAGGATCTTTTCCATTACAGCTATCAGCGGTATCTTGATAATCAGATCAGGGAGATTTTCGGTCTTGAGGGAACACCGACAAAATTTATAATTCGTGAAAGAGATGAAAAGAAATAGTATTTTCAAAACAGGTGAGAGCATGAAAATAATAAACTACATGAACTTTGTCAGGCAGTGCGAGCCGAGAAGCGCAGACTTCGAAAAGGCGGGGGAATTGCTTTTCAAAACAACTGTCCGTCAGTTTGAGATCGCTAAAAAGTATGGTTTGCCCTGCACGTTTCTGCTCCAGTATGATGTGCTGCTTGATGAAAAGTATATAAACTTTTTCAAGGAAAATGCAGATGAGAATATCGAGCTTGGTCTTTGGTATGAAATTCCAAAGCAGCTTGTTGACGGCGTAGGTCTTGAATGGAGAGGCAAGGACGGCTGGACATGGGACTGGCATATAGTTCCGGGGTTTTCAATGGCATATTCCAAAGAGGAAAGACAATTGCTCATTGACAGCGCAATGAACAAATTCAAAGAGGTTTTCGGTTTCTTTCCAAAGAGTGTTGCAAGCTGGCTTATCGACACGCATACCGTCAACCGTCTGAGCGAAAAATACGGCGTTGACTATATAGGCATTTGCCGCGATCAGACCTCCACTGACGCGTACACCCTCATCGGCGGATACTTTAACGGCGGATATTACCCGTCAAAAAACAATATGTTCACTCCTGCGCAGACTTCGGAAAATGCTCAGGCAACACCTGTGTTTCGTCTGCTCGGACCCGATCCTGTTCACAATTACGACAAGGAAAAATATCTTTCCTCACCCGAAGACGCCGCAGTTGTCTATACTCTTGAACCTGCATGGACGACGGCTCGCAGAGAGGATGTTGTAAAATGGTACGAAAAAACCTATTTTGAAAATGAAAGCCTCAATTTTGCTTATGCTCAGATAGGGCAGGAAAACAGCTTTTTCGAAGTCGGAGATAAAATGCTCGACGCTTTGGAAATGCAGATAAAGATTTTTGAAGAAAACAGTGAAAACAGATTTTTGACTACGGCTCAGACCGGCAGACTTTTCAAGGAGAGCTTTAACTCGACTCCTGTATCGAGCGTGTATGCTTCGGAGGATTGGTCGAGCGGCGAAAAAATACAGTCGCTTTATTACGACAGCAAAAAATATGCGGCAAACATTTTCAGGTATGAAAACAGGATATTCTTAAGAAGTCTTTACCTTTTTGACGAGAGTGTAAAGGAAAAGTATTTCGATTCCTGCTGTGAAACATTTGACGCGATTTACGAAAACCTTCCAGTCAGCGATACTCTGATGTGGAAGGATAATTCAGGCTTGACGCTTGACATGGAAGCAGAAAAATTTGAAGTTGAAAAAATCGACGGCAATTGCCTGTCTGTTTCGTGGAAAGACTGCAGCGTGATTTTCAGAGAAAATTCTGTCGAGATCAAAAACGCAGCTCCTGTTCTGGATCTTACATCTGCAAAAGTTAAAACAGTGATCGACGGCAGCAGGATCCTTTTCACAAAAGACTCTGTATGTTATGCTGTTCATGTCGAAGGCGCAAGGATAGAAAAAACCGATAGCTCAATCATGTTTACCGGAAATGATATAAAACTTTGCTTTTAAATAATGGGGTTGCCGCTGAATCAGGCAGCCTCTTTTTGTTTTGATTTTCTGCTGTTAATCAAAGCTTCATTCCGAAATAATAATCCTCCTGCGCGGTTGACATAAGAGGGGTAAAAAGTATATAATAATTGATGGTAGACGCGACGGTTTTTGTCTGTTTGTTACATATGATCACGCTTGTCTCGTTTAAAAATAAAGCTGAAAACGAATGTGTTTTGGCTGAAGGGAATGATTGAAATAAAAAAGAGGATAATTTCTGTTTTGGCGGCTGTCGCTTTGATCATCGGCTGTACTGCTTCTGTTTTTGCCGAGCTTCGACAGTTCCCGGTCGAACTTGACGGAATTATAAATGAATATCCCGTGGTCGTTTGTCCCGGCGTGGCTTCGGCGTGGCTTTATTATGGGGAAGATTATGAGTCGGGTCAGCTTGTCTGGGACGGCATAAATGTCAATTCGCTCCTACCAAATCTTGAAAAGAGAATGGTCGATATCATCAAGGCGGCTGTTAATTTGCCGTTTGACAAAGCTGAGAGCCTTGCAAAAGTTCTCGCAGAGGAAATAGAACATACATGGGAGTACATGGCTTGCAACCCCGATGGAACAAGCAAATACGACCTTGATGTGTGTGCTTTTGCCGCCGAGGATACGACGAACTTTGCGCTGTTTAATTCAGGTCAGCACCTTGCCGTTTACGAGCAGGAAAACACAAAGACCATTTCCAACTACATCGGTGAAGAAAATGTCTACAATTTCTATGTCGACTGGCGTATGGGCGCTGAATACTGCGCAGGAAAGCTCGACGAGTATATCCAGCTTGTAAAAGAACACAGCGGCAAGGATAAAGTAAATATTTTTGCCGTAAGCCAGGGCGGACAGATGGCGGCGACTTATCTGACCCTTTACGGATACAAAGGCGATGTTGAAAATGCCGTAATGTCCTCGCCTGCTATTGGCGGAGCAGGAATTGCCTATGACCTTTTTAATGCCAATGTTCATCTTGACGAACAGGTTCTTGCAAAAATGCTCGAACTCAACTTCTTTATAGAGGAAGACTACGAATGGTTTATCAAGGCGCTTGATATAGGTATTATCGACGATCTTGTAAACGCGATGATACCGAATCTGATCGACGCTATGGCGTATTGGGGATGCCTTTGGGATCTCGTTCCGACCGAGTATTATGAGCAACTGAAAGCTATGTATCTGACAGATCCTGCGTGCGCTCCTCTGGTTGAAAAGAGCGATCGGTTCCACTATGAAATTCTTCCGTCCGTAACTGAAACTTTCCGCTATCTCAACGAAAGCGGCAAGGCTCATATTTCCATTATCACGGGAACAGGCAGCAGAGTCATCAGCGGACTTGATGTTTATTCCGACGGAATAATACCCGTGTCTTCTGCTACAGGCGCAACCTGTCCTGTTTTCGGTGAACGCTTTGCAGACGGTTATGTTCAGATAAACGAATGTGGCGGAAAAGACAAGCTTTCGCCGAATATGCAAATTGACGCGTCGACTGCGTATCTGCCGGATAACACATGGTTCTCTGACGGTAACTTCCATGGCTGGACTTACTGGAGTCCCTGCACGAGAACGCTTGCTATTGAGCTGCTTTTGACTTCATACATCAAGGATGTCTACACTGATCCCCGTTATCCGCAGTTTTTGACCTCCGATCACATGGCATACGGCGTGAATTTCGATTTTGTGTCGGATGTTCCCGGTTTTGTTGACAGCTCCTGCAAGAGCCTCGTTGTTAAAAATGTCTGCGATAAAGCTACAGTCCGGATAACTGCTGTCTACTGCAAGCAGACGCCGATAACCTTTGACCTTGCAAAGCCGGTTACACTTGCCCCCGGAGAAAGTGTAACGCTTGACATTATCGCAGGAAAGCTTCCCAAAGGTAAAACCTGCATTGATTTAACTGTCTGATTTACAATGGATAACGCT
>JAFSTS010000261.1 GCA_017445685.1 Clostridia bacterium
CAGATAGTAACCGTCGGAACCGCAGCCCATGCCGATACTGTCGCCGATGGCAAGATAACCGCCCTTGCCCTGTACCTTGTACGTGATGTTGTCTTTTGTAGCGGCAAAAGAGGTTACCGCAAGGCAGGAAACTGCCATAATCAGCGCAAGCGTCAACGCAAGCGCTTTTCTGACTGTTTTTTTCATGGATTTTATCCTCCTTTTTCGTTGATACGGAATATCAACGTTTTCTTAATGCAATGCTATTATAGCACACTGAATTGCAACAAACAATATAAAAATTTTACTTTTGGCAACTTTTTTTTGTTCAAAAATGAAATAGGACAGAAATCAAGAGGAAAAAACTCTCAATTTCCGCCCTGAAACGGTCGCGTCGGGAGAACGGATCCATTCTACGGCCTCCGGGAGCAGTATACCACAAGAAAGACCAAAAGGAAAGAAGAAAAGGAAAACATGTTATTCTTCATTTCGTTCCCGATTTCGGCGGTTTCGTTCCCGAAGGGTTGTTTTTGCTGAATAGAAGTGCTTAATTGAATTTGACGATTGCCGCACACTGGAAGTAAAGTAAAAAAAAGCTTGAAAAAACAGGGAATGTGGGTCATAGTGTATCTCCATATGGAAATATGTTTCCAACAGCTCCAAATCCGTATAAAGGGTTTTGCGCTCAATGGGAAAACCGCTGTCAGATAGGTATTTCTCTAATTCTTTTCTTTTTACCGCGGTCGTTTTGCTCCCGTGGGTGTTGAAATAGTCCCGCAGAAGCATTAAACGAATACCGATGTTCTGTCCGCTCTTATAGCCCATATTACCGCCTCCGAAAGAAGTATAGCATAAAACGAACCAATAGAAAAGAAAAAAGCGGAAAACGCTTGTAAAAAACTGTATTATGTGATATTCTAAAAAAGCCAAACAATTAAACTGAATATTTGATACCACTATAAGCATGTATTTTTACTTTTTTGGTAAAAATACATTGCTCAGAATTTTCATGCTTGTAGTGGTGAAAGTTTAATTGTTTGGCGACAGTTGGAGCTGTGTATTTTTCGGTGCGGACAGTTTCGACTGCCGCACTTTTTTATTTTGAAAGGAGGCCGCGTTTCATTTTCTGATTTCCTGGCGTTTCGTACCGGCTGCAAAAAAAGAAAGGAAAAGGTTTTATATGGAAACTGCAATCACAACTAAACGCAAAGCGCCTGTTGACGCAATACTCTTATGGTGCTGTATCCCTCTGTTGTATCTCATCGAAAGACAAACCAATACATTTCCGGAAGCTCCTGTTCTGAGTGTAATATGCAAGGTAATATTCTTTTTCGTGGCTCTGTGTATTCTTCTCGCCGGTATTTTTTCGATCATTCAGAAAAAAGGATTGCTGCTCATTTCAATTGCGCTGATTCCCGTATTTCGTATCATGGAAGCGATTGGTTGTTTTATTATCTGGTTTATAACAAAATACTCCCTGATGACAGAGAACAACCGTTTTCAGGAACAATACGACTTCGACTTAAGCTCTTATTGGCAAAAGGACAGCAGCTTTCAATATGCAATAGATATAGTGAATACGTATCAAGCCCGCGGGATTTATTTTCTGCGCTTTGCTTTCGCCGTCTTTCCTTTGGTAATGATTGCTTCTGTTCTTCTGATCCCTAAGCTCAGACAGGCCTTGCAGAAAAAAAGCGTGGCAAGGATCCCATTTTGTCTGTTAACTGTATCAACGGTCATCACTTCTCTGCTTTATAACCACAGATTTCTTGAAGCAACAGAAAACGGTTTACAGTATATAACAGTTGGTTTTGATAGATGTTTTTTATTGAGTTTGATCCCTGCAATCATCGCCTGCGTGCTTCTGTGGCCCTCGTCAAAAGCGTTTACTGAGAAAAAGAGTATAAAACTTGTTCCAGCTCTGTTTATGTTATCCTTTTTCTTACTGGACGTCGTACAGGGCATCTTTGGTTATTTCCATTTGGAGGTTCTATGGTATGTTGAGTTGATAACAGCAATTTTGCTTTGCGTCGCCTTTTTCCTTCTTGTTGATAAAATGATCTGTCCGTACAAGACAAAAAAAGTCCCTCCGGTACAGCAACTGAATCCGGATGAACCGCAGTATGAAGAACTTTCGGCGGAATACAACGAGATTTTCTGCGATATGACAAAGCATATCCTTTTGTGCCTGTTTACCTTTGGCGTCTGGTACCTGATCTGGATTTACAAAGCGACAAAATACCTGAACCGCGCTCCGGAAGGGGAACAGTATGATCCAAAGAACAAGCTGCTACTTTGCCTGTTTGTACCGTTTTATCAGATCTACTGGTTTTATAAACACGGGCAAAAACTCGACAGCCTGATGAAAGCGAGAAAAACCGGCGGCAGCGAAATAGCGACGCTTTGCCTGATCCTGGGCATCTTTATCCCGGTCGTCGCCTGTATTTTGATGCAGGATAAATTCAATCAGCTTTGCGTGACGATGCAGCCGGAGCTGGAAGCTCAAAATGCTTCTTCTCCGGAAGGCGCCTTTCCTGCTCCGTCTGTTGCGCAAGCTGCCGCGCAGAACCCCGAGTCGGAAGCAATCGCCAACCTCAGGAAGTATAAGGATCTTCTCGACAGCGGCGTTATCACACAAGAAGAATTTGATGCAAAGAAAAAACAGATTTTGGGATTATAAAACAATCCGAGCGGGTCAGGAAGCCCGCTCTTTTTTCCCAAAATCAACGTGCTTTTGCTGCTCCCCGTCATATCCTCCACCTGTTGTTTATATCGCCTGCGGCGATGAATGACGGCGGGGACGCCTTATTTATACGCATGCCCGAATGAAGAAGCTGAACGGCGTGGTCCCGCCCGGCTGCTGAAAACTTTTTCGGTCTGCCGTCGCGGAAGTTGGAGTTGGGACGCGCAACGGCTTTGC